>CAIYYV010000303.1 GCA_903930425.1 Akkermansiaceae bacterium
ATAAATACACCCTGGTCCGATAAATCAACCGACCCATGATCCCGATACCCAATCCCCTCCATCCGGCCATCGTTCATTTCCCCATTGTCCTCATTCTGTTAGGCGCCCTGGTGGCGGTTCTAGCCGCCATCATCCGCCGGTGGCACCTGCCGTGGCTCGTCGTTTTCCTCATGGTTTTTGGCGCGCTCGGTGCAGCGGTCGCTTCCCGCACCGGTGCCCAACAAGCGGAAATGGCCGGTGAAATTTCCGCCCGTGCAGAGGCGCTTCTCGATCAACACGAGGAATGGGGCGAGCTCACACGAAACCTCGCAGTCGTCACCGCGATCCTCGCTCTGGCCAGTGCCTCATTGCCTCGCTTCCCAAAAACCGCTCATGGCCTGGCAATCGCCACCGCCATCGCCGCCAGCTCGGCCGCATTCGCAGTCGCTCAAACCGGCCACATCGGCGGCCAACTCGTGTATAAACACGGCATTGGCATCAACACCGCAGCGGGCAATCCTCCCACCACGCGTCCCTCGGATTGATGCGAACCATCCACAGCTCGGCACCACGACGCGCCCGACATACTGGCATTCAACGCGGTGCCACATCGTCAAACGCGCGCTTCGAATCGTCGATCGTTAGAATCCGGAAGCAAATCTTCTCTCATCTTCAGTCACAACTGCAGCGGTCACTGTGACTCTGCGGTCCGGCCCGACCGTGCATTGCAACTCTCCCAGAGCGATCATGAGGCCGATCTTGGCATTGCTTTGTGCCACCGATACGGCTTCCGACCGCTTCATTGTCTGATTCGCATGCTGGAATGCCGCAAAGTCCGCATTGCACGCCGAAAAACCGAATGATTCTTTCCTCTCAAAAAATTGGAAATGATTCCAATTCCAACAACCCAATGCTTCCCCTCCGCTGACGCCTTCTCCTCACCCTCATCACCCCTCTGCCATCGTGCCTTCCGTGACCCCTAGCTTTTCAAATGCCTGAATCCTATGCATCAACTCCTCCGCGTCTGTTGAACCGGAAGCCAACTCCTGATAGCCGCGCAGCGTTTTCACCGCAGCGTCCTGCACTTCGTCCAGCAATTCCACTCGAAAGCGTGAGAGCCCCGCAGCTCGCAGGATCGGAAAAAAACGGGCACCCGATTGCGCCCTCCCGTTAAAAAGTGTGTTGCGGCATCCCACATCCGCCTGCAAACGATGAAGCTCCCCCACCCGGTCACGAAGATGCACTGTATGAGCCTCACACGGGCGACCGCAATTCCTGGAATGCGTCCCCTTGCTCATAAATGCACAAAACACACAGTGCTCCATGTGAAATAACGGCATGTGCTGGTGCAACGTGAGCTCAAACCACTCCGGCGGCGAGGCTTCCAGCAAATCCTTTACCTGACCGATGTTGAGATCATATGATACAGTTAGATAATCCAAACCGGTACTTTCCATCAGCAAACGCGCTGTGATTGGGTTGGCGACGATGAGCGTGAAGTCCGCTACTTTTTTCAGTTCACTACTATGCCTATAGTAGTGAAGCGACGTTAAATCACGAAGCAATACCCCGTCAGCACCCGCTTGTGCAATGAGCTTGAGATACCCGGTTTCCCCAGGCTTTAAAATGCGCGGCGTGGCAAGCAGGATTTGAGAACCGCCATCCGGGAGTTGAGATTTGAAAATCCTCACGGCCTCCTTGTAGCGGCGCGGGTCCTCAAAATCACAATATACCGCTTCCACGCCGCATTCGACCGCGGCTCGAAGTTGACCAAAATTACGACACAGAACCGATAGCCGCGGCGCCCGAATGCTCAACCGAGCATCGGCAGGAAGGAGATCCTTGTACGTGGTCGAGATCAAGGATGCACTGCGCGTTTGAATGCCTCCATCTGTCTCAAAATTCCCGACCAGCTCGCGACGCAGTCGATTGAGTTCTGAAATCGGTAGGTGGCAATCACCCTCAAGCCGGTTGTCAATCGACACAAGCTCGTAAGCGGTGTCACCCAGTCGACCCAACTGCGCCTTCAGGACGGCGGTGTCAAGCGGACGCGTCGAGGCAGGTTGGAGCAAGTTGTTAGATGTGACACTCACGGTCATTGGATCATCTTGCACCGACGGGCTATCAGCTTTTCCCGCGTATGACTCATCAGCGCTCGTCACGCTTCGACAATCATGAACCGCCTGCACAACAAGCCGCTCGCCGGGCCGGCCCGTCA
The DNA here is from genome assembly GCA_903930425.1 of Akkermansiaceae bacterium. Lineage (GTDB taxonomy): Bacteria > Verrucomicrobiota > Verrucomicrobiia > Verrucomicrobiales > Akkermansiaceae > Luteolibacter. Next base: position 2,198 of record CAIYYV010000303.1, read on the forward strand.
CCGTGAGATGAAGCGGGGTTTTCTTCTCCGGAGGATGCGTGTTCTGCCAGAATCGCCGCAATTCGGATTCCAACTTGGGATCGGATGTCTTGTATACTGTGTGCCCAGGCCGAATCCTCTCAAAATTGATACCACTGTATGTGCGATGAAAAATCAACCGCTCACCCTCAATCTTCCAGATCCGCGCTCCTTGTTCCAAATCCCGGTTTTCCCCAGCGTCAAAAACCACCCCATCACCCGCCGCAACCGGAACACCGGTCCCATGCCCCAACTGAATCCACCCAGGCCCGCACGCCTCAATACTCCCTAACAACGGCCCGCGCTTCTTCCCAAACCGCCCGTGCGTCAAATACGGGTGATCCGTGCCCGCTAACCAACCGGTCGATAAACCACGGGAAAATGTCATCTCCAAACTGTAACGGTCCGCCATCGTCACCGGCGACGCCGCCTCCGCCAACGCGGCGTCCAGCGCCTTGCGGTATACCCGCGTCACCGCTGTTACATACTCGGGCGACTTGAGCCGCCCTTCTATCTTGAATGCCTTCACCCCGGCCCGAACCAATTCGGGAATCAAATCCACCGCCGCTAAATCCTGCGGACTGAGCAAATACCGCACCGCGCCAAGCTCGCGTGTCTCACCATCCACAACCATTTCATACGGCATTCTGCACGCTTGCGCACACTCGCCACGGTTCGCACTCCGCTGACCAAGCGACTCGCTCGTCAAACACTGGCCGGAATACGCAACACATAATGCACCGTGCACAAATACTTCTAACGGAATTGTCGCCGATGAGGAAAATCTGGCGATTTCCTTCACAGAAAGTTCTCTGGCGAGAATGGCGCGATCTAATGGAATGAGCGACTCAATGAAGGCAAGCCCCTCGGGCGAGGTGATCGTCATCTGCGTCGAGGCATGCAACTCCACCGCAGGCGCGATCTCACGAGCAAGCTTCGCGAGTCCCAAATCCTGCACAATCAGCGCGTCTACCCCCGCCGCGGCAATTTTCCGCAACTGGGCTTCGGCTTCGGCCAACTCGTGCGTGAAAATCAGCGTGTTCATCGTCACCAAGCCCTTCACCCCGTGCCGATGCAAAAACTCCATCAGTTCGTCCAAATCCACATCCATGAAATTGTCCGCCCGCAATCGCGCATTGAAGCGCGGCAAACCAAAATAAATCGCATCCGCCCCCGCTGCCACTGCCGCACGGGCACAGTCCCAGTTGCCCGCTGGGGCTAGCAGCTCATGGCGAAACCCGGCGGCACTCGGCATGAGAAAGCATACCTACGAATCCGACCGCGCAAAGCCTCAATTCAGACGATTTTGCCCGTGCGCTCTTCGAATCCCATCCCTGATCCCGGTTTCTGAAAATCAACAGCTGAGTCCAACACGCGTAAGCATCGACATCCCCTCCCCTCTGTGGTTTCCTCGCGCAAGATGGTCGACGGCTCATTGTTATTGTTAGGACTTTCCGGCCCGGAACTCACACCGGATGAGGCCTCCCTGTTCCGCCGCCTCCAGCCTGCCGGCTATATCCTTTTCGCGCGCAATGTCGTCTCACCCGAACAAACCCGCCAACTTACCGATGACCTCCGCAGCCTTTCCCATACCTTGCCCATCCTCGCCATCGACCAGGAGGGCGGCCGGGTCACGCGCACCAAAGAAATCGCCCCCGTCGCCCCGTCCGCTCCCGCGCTCGCCGCCCGCCGCAATATGCGCCATATCGCCTCCGCTGCCTCCTTGACAGGTGATCTCCTCTGCCTGTTGGGATTTAACTTGAATTTCGCGCCAGTGCTCGATCTTGACCATTTCCCCGATTCCCATAACTCCCTGCGAGGCCGCACCTGGGGCCGGGACCCTCAACGCGTCATCGATTACGCCGGCCACTGGAACCGATGGCTCCGCAAACACGGCCTCGCCAGCTGCGCCAAACATTTCCCGGCAGGCGGCCGCGCGGTCTCCGATCCCCACCACGATCTACCCTCCTCCCCTGCCACCCTCGCCGAATTGCTCCGCGAGGATGTCATCCCCTATACCGCATTGATGCCAGAACTCGACGCCATCATGCTCGCCCATATCGATTTCCCTAACATCGATTCGAATTTCCCCGCCTCACTCTCCCCTCGCATCGTCCGCCGATTCCTGCGCGACCAACTCGGGTTCGATCGACATATCATTCTAACAGACGACCTCGACATGGGTGCCATTACCCAGCGCTACGGCCGTGGCGAGGATGTGAAACTCGCTATCAGCGCCGGAAATGACCTAGCAATGATCTGCCATCGGATCGACACCGCAGAAACCGCCGCCCGATCCCTCGCCGAGTTGCCGCGCGCCCTCACCACAGAGGCCCGCGAACGCGTCGATCATTTCCGCTGCAAAACCCTCCGCCCGCCACCGGCCTGGTCCGATAAAAAATGGAACATCGCCTGCGCCGCCCTCGCAAAACTTGCGGCGGAGTTTCCTGAACCCGTCGACCCCATCGTCCTCAGCCCGGTCCAAGATTATTGATTCACTCGAACGATCGATTCCCTTGTTGGCCACCCCACTGTCCTGCCCACCATGCATTCATGCGTGAATCCGCCACAATGCAACCGGATCATTTTACTAACAACCACGCAATATGAGGCGTGTATAAATCCGGCTCCAGTAAAAATGAATCGTGACCTTTGTCTGAATGCACGGTAATGTGCATGACATCCACCTTCGCCTCCTCCAGATGCTTCACAAGCTCTGACTGCTCTTCCGGATAAAAACAGAAATCTGAATCAATTGAAAAAACCAACCAGCGCTGCCCTGCAAGCCTCGCCCGTTCAAAAAGATCCGCAGGGCAGTCCGCATCGCCTTCTTCCGTCGCGTCATAGCGCGACCAAAGGTCGATGATCCGCAAATACGTGTTCGCGTCAAAACGACGTACAAATTTCTTCCCCTGATGCAACATGTAACTCTGAAATTGGTCTCTCACCCGATACCAGGCCAACACGTCGTCCGCTTGCACCACGTCCTGACGCGCCCGACTCTCAAACGCGTCCAAATGCACAAATGTCTTGTGCGATATCATGCGGGCTAACGCCAATCCATAAAGCGGGGCTTGCGAATCATAATAGTCCCCAGCGTTAAAATAAGGATCATTCTCGATCGCGAGGATCTGCTCAAACAAAATTAACCGGTTGAGAACCGTGGTTTTGTAACCCGCTGCAATCACAATCACGTTCCGCACACGCTCGGCAAAACGAGTCGCGAATGTGAGCGCAATCAATCCGCCAACCGACGGCCCTGCCACCGCGTGCAACACACCAATTCCAAGATGATCTAACAGATGCACGAACACCTCCACCTGGTCTGCGGCAGTCACCGCCGGAAATGCTGATCCCCAGGGTTTACCGGTTGCCGGATTGAGCGAGGCCGGACCCGTGCTCCCATAACATCCCCCAAGATAGTTCGCGCAAATAATAAAGTATTTCCGTGTATCAAGCGCTTTCCCCGGCCCGATCATGTCTTCCCACCACCCGTCGTGCATCTCCGACTGCCATAACTCCTCAACCCCTTCGATGGCAGCATTCAAACCCGCCGCATGATGCGATCCTGAAAGTGCGTGAAATACAAAGATCGCATTCGTGCGCTCTGCATTGAGCTCACCCCAACTCTCGTAAGCAATGCGAATCCCCGGCAATAAACCGCCATCCCGCAACCTCAACGGGGCTTCGGGGCTGCCTGTTTCAAAAAATCGCGTGCGGGTCTCGACGGGCATCTGCGCAGTGTAAAGGACCAAACCCGCGCGTGCAAGCCGACTGTCAGCTATCGGAAATCATTGCCATGAGTCCGACGTTTTGCTAGATGAACTTTCCCTATGACCGAAGCGAAAACGCATTTTCCCGAGCGCCAACCGAGCTTCAATGAGGGCCGGGTGCTCAGATGCATGTCCGGATCACCCGATTTGCTACACACGCAAAACGCACACGCCGCGATTCACACCCGCAGTCCTTCGGACGACAAAATCACGCTCTTCCGTCAGCTCTTCCGCGGCCGCACCGACGTCTACCCACGCCGTTTCGAAAATAAAACCACTGGCCGCGCCGGATACGCCCCCGCCTGCGAAAATGAGTGGACCCGTGGGATTTGCGAAAAACCCAAAATCAAATGCGGCAATTGCCCACATCGCGCATTCCTTCCAATGACCCACGATATCGTGCGCCAGCATTTGTTAGGTAGGGATGCGTCGGGCAGAGAATTCGTCGCGGGCGTCTATCCAATGCTCGCCGATGAATCCTGCTATTTTCTCGCAATGGACTTCGATAAAACTAGCTGGAAAAATGACGTGCTCGCTGTCATGGAATCTTGCAAACTCCTTCAAATCCCGGCCGCATTGGAACGCTCTCGATCGGGAATGGGTGCCCATGTCTGGTTTTTCTTCGATGACGCGGTCCCCGCCATACTGGCACGCAAACTCGGCTCTTGGGTTCTCACGGAAACGATGGAACGTCGACCCGAACTCGGCCTCGACTCCTATGACCGATTGTTTCCTAGCCAGGACACTCTGCCCAAGGGCGGCTTCGGAAACTTGATCGCGCTTCCCATGCAAAATGGTCCACGCCATCACGGCAATACGCTCTTCCTTGATGAACAACTCAACCCCTATCTGGATCCTTGGGCCTTCCTGTCCTCGATCTCACGCCTGACACGAGATCGCCTCGAGACACTCGTCAGCAATGCGGAAAATCGCGGCCGCACCATGGGCGTGCGCTTTGTCCTGTCACCCGATGATGAGGACCCCGCGCCTTGGAACGCCCCGCCATCACGGATCTTCCCAGATCTTCCCATTGGCGCTGCTTTGCCCCAAAATGTCGAAATCGTTCTTGGTGACCAAATCTATCTGCTAAAAGACACGCTTATTCCCGCGTTGCGTAACCGACTGATTCGCCTCGCAGCATTCCAAAACCCCGAGTTTTACCGCTCCCAGGCCATGCGGCTTCCCACTTACGATAAACCTCGTGTCATCGCCTGCGCGGAAAACCTCCCCCTGCACATCGGACTGCCACGTGGCTGTCTTGATGAAGTCACAGCCCTCATGTCGAAACTCAAAATTCATACGGTGATCCGCGATGAACGCGTGGTTGGCAATTCGTTAGATGTTCAATTCCACGGCACATTGCGCCCGGATCAGGACCTCGCTGCTTCTGCCATGCTCGCTCACGACACCGGCGTGCTTGCGGCTACCACCGCTTTCGGAAAAACCGTCATTGCCGCTTGGCTCATCGCCTCCCGAGGGGTTAACACGCTCGTTCTTGTCCACCGGAAGCAACTCCTTGAACAATGGGTCGAACGCCTGTCGTCTTTCCTCGGCTTGTCTGCCAATTCAATCGGACGTCTAGGCGGTGGCCATAAAAAACTCACCGGCGAAATCGATGTGGCACTCATTCAAAGCTTCGTGCGCCATGGCGTCGTCGATGATCGCGTAGCCGATTACGGGCATCTGATTGTCGATGAATGTCATCACCTATCAGCCCATAGTTTCGAGAGCGTAGTCCGCAGGGCCAAGGCTCGTTATGTTCTCGGCTTGTCTGCCACTGTG
>CAIYYV010000304.1 GCA_903930425.1 Akkermansiaceae bacterium
ACGGCTCCCGGATGGAACCTCATCACCGCATCCACCTGGCGACTCATGCCCACCCGCATTGAAGTTTGTCTGATCTATCTGAATGCTGAATACCAACGCCCGGCACTCAAGGGCCTGACGTTTTTCCCCACACGCAACGAACCGCTGATAGGCGGTGATACGCCGTATTGAAACCGCTATGCCAACTTGCATTTCCCTATTCAAATGATTCCAAATCCCACGATCACGAACGCGCGCATGCCAATGGCTTTATGTTTACTGCTGGTCTGGATTGCCGTCCTTTCCACTCACACCTATTCCGCTTCGCCTGTGCCGGATTCAGTTGTCAATGATTCTGCCGCCGCGCGTCTCGCCCGGCCATCGGTCAACCAATATGCCTGGCACGAGCAGGAGCGCACCTTGTTCGTCTGCATCGGTGTCGCGACCTGGGAAGGCACCGAATACGATGCCGACGGCAAGACCGACCTGAAGCAAATCAACCCTGACAAGTTCGACGCCAATCAACTATGCGCCGCCGCTCAATCGTTTGGAGCCAAGCAAATCCTGCTGGTCTGCAAGCATGTGGGCGGCTTCTGTCTGTGGCCCACGGCAACCACTCCCTATCACATCGGCAACACCCCGTGGAAAAATGGCAAGGGCAACATGGTCAAGGAAGTGGCCGACGCCTGCCGACGCCACGGCCTGAAAATGGGCGTGTATCTTTATCCAGATGACACCCGCTATGCCGGCGGCATCGGCCGCAGCGGCCGCACCGATGACCCCGCCAAACAACAAGAATGGAACCAACTCTTTATCAAACAATGGGAGGAAGTGCTGACTCTATGCGGACCGGACCTCGTCAATGAAATCTGGCTCGATGGCGGATGTGTCATCGACATCGATCCCACCATCAAACGCCTCGCCCCCAAAGCCGTGCTCTTTGGCGGCAAGCAACGCGAAGTCCTGCGCTGGGTGGGCAACGAGCAAGGCATCGCTCCCGATGCCAACTGGAATTCCCTCAATCAATCCGACATCACAAAGGGCGACGGAGCCGCAGGTGCCAGCAACCCCGACGGCGATTTGTGGGCACCAATGGAATGTGACACCACACTCTACGACCACAATTGGTTCTGGAATTCTGGCAATGAGGCCAAGCGAAAGAGCCTGGATCATCTGATGAACATCTATGTGAAATCGGCCGGCAACGGGTCATTGTTGCTGCTCAACGCCACTCCTAACACAACCGGTGCCATCCCCGCCGGAGACATGCAGCGCTACGCCGAGTTCGGTGCCGCCATCGATAAAAACTTCGGCCACCCCGTCGGAATGACCCGCGCACCGGTCACCGGTGCCACCGCAGAATGCGACCTTGCCGGCCCCAAGACCATCAATTGCGCCGACCTGTGGGAGGACTATCAGTTAGGGCACCGCATCCGCGCCTATGTGATCGAAGGCCGCGTGGACGGTCGCTGGGCGAAACTGGGCGAAGGCACCGCAGTCGGCAGGCGCAAGTTGTTGTTTTTCCCCACCATCACAGTCGACCGCCTGCGGGTGCGCGTGACAAAATCCGTGGGCACGCCTGTCATCCGCCTCCTCCAGGCGCACCAGGTGGATGAGTCGCTGGTCGGCGCGCTGAGGCTTCCGATCTCGCAGGGGTGTCCGGCCAAGGCATCGACCAGCCACAGCGCACCCTATGCCCCGGAATTTCTGGTAGATGGCTACTCGCAATCGCGCTGGGGCACCACAGACGGCGACAAAGACCCATGGGTGGAACTCGATTTGGGACGACCGCGCAAATTCGCCAACGCCTCCCTATCAGAATTGGCCGACCGTGTAAAAAAATTCCGTATCGAGTATCGCAATGATTCTAACGAGGATTGGAAAACGGCGCATGAAGGAACCACGGTCGGCGGATCATGGAATGCCGACTTCGACCGCGTCACCGCCCGCTTCGTCCGCGTGCATGTTTTGGAATATGACGGCCCGGGTGTCACGTTCTGGGAATGGAAGTTGTTCGATCGCGCGGACGCATTCGAAACCGTTGGCAGATGGCTGGCCGACAAGGGATCCAGCATCGACCTCTCGCTGGCCATCAACGAAGCCGCATGGTATGAATTGAAACTCGTTGATTCTAACAATAAACCTGTGAGAGTTAAATCCGCCAAATTATTCTTCGACGGAAGTCCTGCGGAACCGGCGTGCCTAGGTGGCGTTGGCACCGACACCCTGCGCATCAACCGCACCCAGGCCATTGGCCCGGGTGCCTCGTCAAAGTTGTTCGTGATACCTTCCGCCAAAGCCCCGGATCACGGCAAAATCCTGCTGCGTCCCGTGCCCTGATGGGTGATTGGATGTTAGATGTTCGTATTCCTTTTGCACATACCCAGAATTCAATGAAATCCACCACGCTGCTACTCGCCATCCTTCTCGGATTCACACTCATCTCGTCGCCGGGAACCGGTGGTGCGCAACTGGCTGGCGGTTCTGCCTGGGACCGGGCGGTAGCCGATCCGGTGGCGGCAAAGCTGGCGCGTCCGGACGCGGCGCAATACGCATGGCACGAACAGGAACGGATCATGTTCGTCCACTTCGGCGTGGCGACCTGGGAAGGGGTTGAATACGACGCGGACGGTAAAACCGACCTGTCGAAGATGAACCCGGCCAAGTTTGATGCGGAGAAAATCTGTGCCATGGCGAAGTCCTGGGGTGCCAAGCAGGTCATGTTCGTCTGCAAGCATGTCGGTGGTTTCTGCTGGTGGCAAACCGAGACCACGGATTACAGCGTCAAGAACATCCCATGGAAAAATGGCAAAGGGAATATGGTGCGGGAGATGGCGGATGCCTGCCGCAAGCATGGGCTCAAGGTCGGTGTCTATATCTATTCCGACGATCCCAAGTACATGGCCAACATGGGCCAGGGCGGCAAGACCGATGATCCGGCAAAACAGGAAGAATGGAACCGGTTGCTGCGGCAGCAGTGGACCGAAGTCCTGACGATTTATGGCAAGGATCTGGTGCGCGAGATCTGGTTCGACGGCAGCTGCATCGTGCCGCTCGACGATATCATCAAGAAACTGGCGCCGAACGCCGTGATCCTGCAGAGTCCGATGACCAACATCCGCTGGGTCGGCAACGAGGCAGGCATTGCCAACGATCCCAACTGGAACACGCTGAAATTGGCTGATCTCAAAGGCGGTGTGGCCACCCAGGCGCACAGCACTCCTGATGGAGATGTCTGGGCTCCGGTTGAGTGCGATGTGACATTGTATAATCACAACTGGTTTTGGAATCCCGGCAACGAGGCCAAGCGCAGAAGCACGGACGAACTCATGTATATCTATGTCAGCTCGGCAGGACGCGGTTCGATCATGTTGCTGAATTCCACCCCGAATACCGATGGGGTGATCCCCACAGACGATGTGACCCGCTACCAGGAATTCGGAACCGCGATCGAGCAGAATTTCGGACATCCGGCCGGCCAGGTGGCCAAGGTGGCCGCCAGCGAGGTGACCATCGCACTCGATAGTGCCAAGCCGGTGAACTGCATCGATCTCTGGGAAGCCTACCAGTACGGCCACCGCATCCGCAGCTACCGGGTCGATGCCTGGGTGAACAATAACTGGAAACGGGTGGCGGAAGGCACCGCCGTTGGCCGCCGTAAGATCGATCTCTTTCCCGAGGTGACGACCGACAAGCTCCGGGTCCGGGTCAACGAATCGGTTGGCACACCCCTCTTCCGGAAAATCCTGGTCCATCGGGTCAGTCCGACTCTGGTCAAGGCGTTAGGCACTCTCCCCTCGGTCACCCGCGGGGCTATTGCTACTGCCTCCACCGTCCATAGCGCCCCCTATGCGGCCGAATACCTGATCGATGGCAATTTTCAAACCCGCTGGAGCGGCAGTGGCGGCGATGCCGAGCATGGACAACTTTCCTGGGTCGAGCTCGATCTGCGGCGGCCGCGCCGGTTTGCCGCAATGGCGGCCTCTGAGCTGGCCGACCGGGTCCGCGAATTCGTCATCGAAGTCCGGAATCGTCCGCAAGACCCCTGGCGGCCGGCGTTCACCGGTGGCACCATTGGCGGCGATTTCAAAACCGACCTGCCGGCCACCACCGCCCGGTTTGTCCGTTTCCGGATCACCAAGATCGAGAGTCTGGACTCAACCTTGTGGGAGATGAGTTTGACGGATCGTCCCGATGTCTGGGAAGAAGCCACCACAATCGATCTGCCGGCCGGCGAACGCCAACTCGATATCGATCTCTCGGCCCAGATCGTCGATCCCGGCCAATACGAAATCCGCCTTGAAGGAGCGGCGATCACTGCCGCCCGGCCTCTCTTCGATGGCAAACCCGGCGAAGCCCGGTTCCTCGAAAAGATCGATGCCAATACCTGGCGGATCAACCGCACCCAGGTGGTCGCGGAAGGTACCGCCACCGGGATCCGGCTCACCGTCAAGACCCCCGCAGCCAGCAAACTCAAGGTGCTAGTGCGGCCGAAATAACGACCGAAAAGTGATCGATAGCTGTCGACAGAATTCATTAACCACCCGAAAGGATCCCATCCCATGCTGAAATCCCTGATTGCACAAACCTTGCTGGCCGTCTGGCTGCTGGCGGGCAGTGGCGGGACGGCCCTGGCCGATGACAAGGCCGCGCCTTATCCCGCGGCGCTGCAACGGGCCGCTGTGGAACAGGCCAGACTGGCGCCGGAGATTCCGGGATCACTGATTCTGGGCAATGGCGATCTCAACGGGATTCTTTGGCAGCACCAGGGCCAACTCCGGTTCACCATCACCAAGAACGATGCCTGCGATGGCCGGCTCGACACCACGCAGGATCCTGAACTGGTTCGCATCGATATCCCGAACCACAAATGGACGGCAAAACCCAGATCCGGCAATCCGCCTTCCTGGGACAATCCTTATCCCTGTCCGCTGATCTGCGGTCACGTCGAGTTTGGCGCCCAGGCGGCCAAGGATCAAATCCCTGCCTGGAAGCCGGTGCGCGACCATGCCCAGGCAACGATTGATTACGACGAGGCTGGCAAGCAAGCCGTCATCAAGCTCAAAGGCCAGGCTGGCGACAGCGCCGGCTGGGGCTTTACCCCCAAACTGGCCGCTCCAGCCAAACGGGTGACGATCTCCGTGTCCGGCGGCAGCAATGCCCGCTGGTATCTCGACCTGCCGGGCACCGGCGTCAAATCAGGCTGGCAACCGGCAATACCCGAGGCCACCGAAGCCAGTTTTGACATCCCCGCAGGCACGATGCTGACCCAGATTGATCTCTATGCCTGGACCAATGATGGCCAGCCAGCCGAGATTCGGTTGCATTCGACCGCCGTCGATGGCCAGCCGCAACTGCTAGCCGGCGCCAGGCAGGCTGCGGTTCCCGCCTTTGCCGCCAGGCTCGATCTGGCGCGGGCCATCGGCACCATCACCGGTCCCGATGGCATGAGCCTCACCGCCCGGGTGCTGGCACATCGCAATGCCATGATTTTCGAGACCACGCAGGCCGTGGCGCTGACCCCTTGCACCGCCAGCTTCATCCCGGCCTCAAAACGCGGCGACCAGGATGGCATCGGCTGGATCCTGACCACCGTGCCAGGCGATGGTGACTGGCCGGGGATGTCGTTTGCCCTCGCTCAGGCCTCCAAAGGAACCCGCCATGCGGTCGCGGTCGTCACTTCGCTGGAGGCGAAGGATCCGGTCGCGGCGGCCATCAAGCTTGCCAGCGAGGTGCTGGCCGAGGCTGCGGCAAAGCAGATTGC
>CAIYYV010000305.1 GCA_903930425.1 Akkermansiaceae bacterium
ACGGCTCCCGGATGGAACCTCATCACCGCATCCACCTGGCGACTCATGCCCACCCGCATTGAAGTTTGTCTGATCTATCTGAATGCTGAATACCAACGCCCGGCACTCAAGGGCCTGACGTTTTTCCCCACACGCAACGAAACCCTCATCGGCGACGATTCATGAACTGCTGCGCCAGGCTCCCGTGCTGAGCTCTTTCAGGATGGTTCCGCAACTGCAAAATTACGGCTGCGAAACATAGCATAGCCGATAAAACCGGCGGATGGCTGCCTCAGGAGGATGGGTTTCCTCGTAGCGAATGATCTGGCTGCCATCACCCGAGGTGGCGATGATTTCGCTGATGGCCGGGACATCCTGCCAGGAATCGCCGAGGGTGGCTACTGCTTGCAGTGTGCAAACCACATCGTTGATTTCGGGTGGCCGGTTGAAATGCAGGCCCGGGCGTTGCGGCGTGCCGGTCCATTCCAGTAGTTGGCTGACCTGATCGCAGTTCAGCGGGTCGCTTCCCTGGGCATATTCCTGCCAGTTAGAACGACCGTCACCATCGGAATCGGTATCGTTGCTCGTATTCTGCAAGCCTTTCCGGATGCGCCATGCGTCGAAGCCTCCAGGAAGAATGGAAAGCTCGGCAGCGGAGGCAAAGGTTCGTCCGTCGACTTCCTCCAAGGTGACAAAGCGCAGATACCGAGCTTTCACGTCTTGTGGGAAAGCGACGGATTGCTCAACGGGATTGTTCTTGATATTCGCAAATGTGTCGGACACGGCAGTGGTCCAGGTCGTGTCATCGGTGCTGGTTTCACAGCGATAGTTTTTGATGATTCCCTTAGTGACACCGTCCTGACGTGGCAGATAGGTGAAGCCGCCGATCCAACGGGCTGCACCCATATCGATGCGAAGCCAATGGGGTTGCGGGGTGCTCAGTCCACTGGTGGCGTCCCACGCGGTGTGCCAATAAGTGGACGAGTTTCCATCGATGGCATAGGAAGCTGGATTCGACGCTTGCGCAGTGTCCGCCGTGGCAGACCACCCGCTGGATGCGATACCGAAAACGCTGGCGGACGACAGACTGTGGCTGCCATTGGTGCGGTAGGAAACGGCCCGCACCGTGCCGCCGAGCACGAGATCGAAGGGTAAGTCATAGGTCGTCGAGTTGGCGGTGGGTTCGCTGCCATCGATCGTATACCGAATGGTTTCTCCGCTCACTGCCAACAAGGTGACTTGGCCCGCGGCACTGCGGGCAATGGTAGGTTCGGCGACAAGGTCGGCCTGTCGATACAAGGAGACTTCCGCGAGTGTGGGTTCCAATCGCGACTGGAGAATCCGGACGCGGACGCGTTGGCTTGTGACCGGAGACGTCAACTTGATGAGCCGTTTGTAGCCGATAGTGGTGGCGGTCGCTTGTTGAATCCAGCTGCTGCCATTCCAGGTGTCGATGCCGAAAGATTCGACGCGCTGGCCGCGCTGGGCGGTGGCTTCCTGCAAGGCGATCACATCGAAGGTGGTGTCCGCAGTGAGTGTGAGAATGAAGGTTGCAGTGGTTTGACCGACTTCGGGTTCCCACCAAGTATCCAGATTGCCATCGGCGGCGAGCGTGGCGGGCTGGCTTGAATTTTCTGAATCCGCGCTGCCCATAGCCGCTGTGGAGAGTTGAGTGGCGAAGGTTTGCCCGACGACCTGGGACATCGAATGCAACGGGGCTAACTGATTTTCTGGGATCAGTCCGCGGGTGTCCGGGGAAACATTCAAAAGCAGGGTGGCATTGCGTCCGATCGAGGTGTAGTAGATCCCTAACAGTGATGCGACGCTCTTCGCTGTCTTGGAGGCATTCCAGAACCAGCCGTTGAGGACCGGCACATCGCATTCCGCAGGATGCCATGTGAGTGTGGACCCCCGAGTGAGTTTGGAACGACTGCCGAGATCGGCGGTCGTGGCATCCTGTCCGCCAGGCACGGCGCTCCATTCGGACTCCCGTGCGACGCCACTTTCATTGCCAACCCATCGCACATCCGGCCCGCCGACCGCAATCACCGCATCGGGTCGAAGCGTGTGAATCAACTCGTAATAGGCTGTATAGTTATAGATTTCCGTGGTGCTTGAGTCCGGATTGGCACCATCAAACCACACTTCTCGGATCGGCCCATATTCGGTGAGCAATTCGTAGAGTTGGTTCAGGAAATAACGGTTGTAATCGTCGACCGTGTAGGTAACCGATGGCATGCCGGACGGTGGGGTGCGTCCGATCGATGGGTTGGTGAGAAAGTTGGAGGGATCCGTCGGAATGGTGGAGCTCTTTAAATCGCTACTATTTCCGTAGTAGCCTCCGGTGCTGTGGATCTGATAGAGATCGGCGGGTGAGAGGTAGATGCCAAAATTCAGGCCAGCTGCGGCGCAGGCGTCGCTGACGGCGCGCACCACATCACCATTGCCGCCCAGCCATGACGATGACGCCACGTCCTGGGTGGTATAGCGGGACGGCCACATACAAAACCCATCGTGGTGCTTGCAGACGAGCATGACCATTTTTCCGCCGGCATTTTTGATTTCACGCACCCATTGGTTCATGAGAAGTCCAACATGCAGGCTAACAGCTTGCCATGGGCCGCCCATGACGCACCATTCTCCAGCGATGAAATCTTTGTCCCTTCCGCTTTGCGCGTTTTCGACTGCCACGCTTTGCGCTGCCATCGCGCCTTCCGTCATCGCCCGGCCGTCTGCGACAAGTTCCGAAACTTCGAGCGGCAGCCCGGATGGTTCTGCGATGTCCCGCAAACCGAACATCGTCCTGTTTCTGGTGGATGACATGGGTTGGCAGGACTGCTCGGTGCCGTTCTGGAACAAGACCACGCCCTTGAATCAAAAATTTCACACGCCCCAGATGGAGCGCTTGGCCGCTCAGGGCATGAAGTTCACTCAGGCCTATGCCTGCCCGGTTTGCTCGCCCACGCGTGTCAGCCTGTTGACCGGCCTCAACGCCGCGCGTCACCGGGTCACTAACTGGACCTTGCATCAAAACCAAAGCCCCGATGCCGTCCATCCACGATTGAACATGCCTGATTGGAACCTCAACGGTTTTCAACCGGAGCCCGGTATGCCCCGCACGGTTTGCGCACCCACTCTGCCGCAATGCCTCGGCCAAGCCGGATACCGGACGATCATGGTCGGAAAGGCGCACTTCGGCGCCCTCGGCACCCCGGGCGCAGATCCGAAAAAAATCGGCTTTGATATCAATATCGGCGGACACGCCGCCGGAGGCCCTGGAAGTTATCTCGGCGAACAAAACTACAGTGCCAAATTTCGTAAGGGTGACCCCGTCTGGGATGTGCCGAATCTGGAAAAGTATCACGGCACTCACACGTTCCTCACCGAGGCTCTCACCGTCGAGGCGCTGAAAGCAGTCGATCAGTCCCTCGCCGACAAAACCCCGTTCTTCCTCTACATGGCTCACTATGCGGTCCATGTCCCGTATGCCCCGGATGATCGTTTCATCGACAAATACAAGGCGCGCGGCCTCGATCCCATCGAGGCGATGTATGCCGCACTCGTCGAAGGAATGGACAAGAGCCTGGGTGACATCATGGACTATCTGGAAAAAAGCAAACTATCTAACAACACCATCATCCTCTTCATGTCCGACAACGGCGGACTCACTCAGCAGGCCCGTGGTGGCAAGTCCGAGTCTCACAACCTCCCGCTTTCCTGCGGCAAAGGGTCCATCCGCGAGGGCGGTATCCGCGAACCCATGTTAGTGAAATGGCCGGGTGTCACCCAAGCGGGCAGCACTTGCGCCGACTCGTTGATCATCGAGGACTTCTTCACCACCATCCTCGAAATGGCCGGCACCAAACCCGCAAAACCTGTCGACGGCATCAGCTTCGTCCCCCTGCTCAAAGGAAAGACCGGCACCTCCGCGAATCGTCCGTTGTTCTGGCACCAACCGAACAACTGGGGCCCTCAAAACCTCGGTTACGGCCCGTCCAGCGCCGTCCGCCTCGGCGATTGGAAATATATCTTCTATCACCATCCAGGCCAGAAGGTCCGCGAGGAGTTGTTTAACCTCCGTGAGGATATCGGCGAAACCCATAACCTCGCCGAATCCAACCCGGAAAAACGCCAACAACTCGCCACCGTGCTCAAGGACTATCTCAAAAATGTGGATGCCCAGATGCCGACTGATAAAATAACAGGAAAGCTGATAGGCACCCCGTGATCCTTCTGAATCACTTGGCAGGCGGCGGGCAGGATACCCGTGCCACGGTGGCCCGGGCATCCTGCCCGGAGCCTAAAAGAGTTCATCCTGGGTATCTGCAGCCAAGGTGCTGGGACGGTGATGACCGCACCATTGACGAGATCCGCCTTCAGATCGGCCAGAATTTGGGTGCCTTTGATCCGGGCCATGTTTCACGCAGTCTCCACATGATATCCGGTTTGAGTGGCCCGTTTTCGCTGGTTTCATTGGCCTGCCCCAGAACCAAGGTGGCGATAATCCTGCCACGTTCGCTCATTCGAATGGATTCCCCTTCATTCACCCAAGCTTCGATGCGGGGAATGGGGAACCGGCTTCCTCGAGTCATGAATTCCGCGCAGCATGCACGTTTTCCTTGAATAACGGACTTTTAATGTTAACATTTCAAGCATGATTGCGAGATCGGAACTGCTTGGCCGCCTTGAGACGGCAGTGGGGAGGAGTCGAATTGTGGCATTGTTAGGGCCACGGCAAGTGGGGAAGACGACGCTGGCACGGGAGTTTGCGGCGGGGCGGGAGGCTGTGATCTACGATTTGGAGGACCCGGTGGACGCCTCCCGTTTGGCCATGCCCAAGGAGGTGTTGGGTGAGCCGCGTGGTTTGGTGGTGCTGGATGAGGTGCAATTGCGGCCGGACTTATTGCCGGTGCTGCGGGTTTTGGCTGACCGGCAGCCGTTACCGGCAAGGTTTTTGCTGTTAGGCAGTGCCAGTCCCGAGCTGATTCGCGGGGCATCGGAATCGTTGGCAGGGCGGGTGGAATTTGTGGATGTGGGAGGCTTCGGATTGGCAGAGACCGGGTTCGATGAATGGCGCCTACTGTGGGTGCGTGGTGGATTTCCCCTAGCGTTTCTTGCAAGCAGCGATGCGGACAGCCTGGCATGGAGGGAAGGTTTCATCCGTACATTTTTAGAGCGGGATTTGAGGCAATTCGGGATCGGTGTGCCGCCCGAGTCGTTGCGGCGGTTGTGGCGGATGATCGCGCACTATCACGGCGGCGTATGGAATGCGGCGGAGTTCGGTCGGGCGTTGGGGGAGTCCTCGGTGACTGCGCGCCGGCATCTCGATGTGCTGGCTGGAGCGTTTGTGGTCCGCTTGCTGGAACCATGGTTTGAGAACCTGGGCAAGCGCTTGGTGCGTCACCCCAAGGTGTATATTCGGGACAGTGGGCTGCTGCATGGACTGTTAGGTCTTGGAACCCTGGACGATCTGCGCGGCCACCCGAAGTGCGGAGCTTCCTGGGAGGGATTTTGCATCGAGCAGATTCTCGTGGCAACCCCTGGGGCCCAAGCCTATTTCTGGGCCACCCATGGTGGCGCGGAATTGGACTTGCTGCTGGTTCGTGGTGGCCGCCGGACCGGCTACGAATTCAAATATACCGAAACGCCGCGCACCACTAAATCGATGCTCACCGCCCTGGCGGATCTGAAACTCGACGAACTGACCGTGGTTTATCCAGGCAAGGACTCGTTTCCGCTTGGCGAGCGCATGCATGCCCGCCCGCTTGCAGCGGTGATCGAAAAGGAGGCTCAGACATCTTGAACGCCGGTGGCGGCATCACGGCGTGCTTGATCACGGCGCACCCGGCGGTCACGCCCTGCCATATTGGCGGCGGGCAGGATGCCGCGCCACGGTGGCCC
>CAIYYV010000306.1 GCA_903930425.1 Akkermansiaceae bacterium
ATCGCGCAGGAGGATGCGGGTGAGGGGCGGTCCGCCGGTTTGGGAAAGGGGCGCGACATCGACGAGCCAGACGGATTCGCCGAGGGCAGGGTCCTGAGAGCGGGTCGGTGCGGCCTCGGGCGGCAGGTGGACGCGCAAGTGAGCAGGTTTTCCGGTGCTGCGAGATTCCAAATAGGGTGCGGCGAGGCGGGTGTCTCCCAGGGTTTCTACAACTGGCCGACCGGTGGGCGGGGGCGGACCTAACAACTCATTGGCGGCTTGGTTGGAGTGCTGGATGACTCCATCGGCATCGGCGATGAGGAAGGCGTCGGGGATGGCATCGAGAAGGCCGTCCCGTTCGGCGCGTGTGGAGGCGAGCGCGCGGAGGTCCTGGGAGTGCTGGCTTTTTTGCGGGTGGCGCAGTCTGCGGATGAGGACGCGTTGATGCAGCGCCCACCCTAACAGGCAAAGGATGGCAACAGAAAGGATGATGGTGGACAACTCCATGATGGTGGGGCGGGACGCACATGATAGCGGATCTGGAGTATCGGCTCAATGCAATCCTCTAGGTGACTACCCTCAGCCCGGCAACATTCCCTCCATAGCCTGTTGCGGCCCAGTGCGCCAGAGGTAGCCAGTGCCGCGGGCGGTTTCAAGGCGATCCGCATGAGGGCCGAGTTTCAGGCGGAGGCGCTTGATATGGGTGTCGAGCGTGCGCGTGTTCGATTCATCGCTGTAGCCCCAGACTGAGCGCAAGAGTTGCGTGCGATCGCAGGGTGTATCGGGGTGTGCGGTGAGGTGTTGGAGAAGTTTGAATTCTGTGGGGGTGAGATCCAGGGGTTCGTTGTCGGCATAACACTGGAGCGATGTGGAATCGAAACGGACGGGCCCGGTGGTCAACGACTCGCGCGGGGAGTGCGATACGGTGCGTTTCAAAACGGATTTGATCCGCAGCAACAGCTCCTTTGGCGAGAATGGCTTGGTGACGTAATCATCGGCACCCAGTTCGAGACCGGCGACGCGGTCCTCGGTTTGAGCGCGGGCCGTGAGCATGATGACCGGGGTTTCCAGAGTGCGCGCGTCGCGGCGCAGTTCCTTGAAAACCCGCACACCATCCATGCCGGGCAACATCAAATCTAATAAAATCAGCGCGGGGGCTTCTTTTTTGGCGAGAGCGAGCCCGGTGACGCCATCGTGAGCGAGGATCGGGGAAAAGCCATCACGCTGCAAGTGCAGGGCAATGAGGTCCGCGATGTCGGTTTCATCTTCGATGACAAGGATGCGGTTCATGGCGGCGGGGAATCATTTTTCGGGGCAACTTTGCGGTGCTCGTGACGGATATCCTTGGCGCTTTCCAGAAAAACGGTTTCCTCGCCGATGTTCACTGAGAGATCGCCGATGCGTTCCAGCGAGCGGGCGACGAAGATCAGGTGAAGCCATGAGGCGCTGCCATTGTTAGGGATTTCTAACTGGTCGCTGAGGGTGCGCGTGATTTGTTTGTGAAGGCGGTCAAGTTCCTTGTCCTTTTCATGAAGCGACTGTCCGAGGACCGGGTCGTGTTGCGTGTAGGAATCCATCGCGTCGCGCAAAAGTGCATAGGCCAGTGTGTAGAGTGGTTCGATCCATTGGACTTCCTGCAATGGCTGGCCTTGATGGATTTTGCGGGCGCGCTTGGCGATTCCAACGGCATGGTCGGAGATTCGCTCGAGATTGGTGCTGATTTTCATCGAGGCGATGATCAACCGCAAGTCGGTTGCGACCGGGTGGAATCGGAGCAGGATTTCCATGCCTGTCTGATCGACCTGTCGTTCCAGTTCATCGACATCCGAGTCGGCGGCGATCACGGTGTTGGCGAGGTCGATATCAGATCGGAGCAGAGCCTGCATCGCTTGCTCGAGGTTTTTCCGGGTCAAGGCGGCCATGGTCAAGAGATCCTCTTGCAGGTGGCGGATGGCATTGTCATAATCGCGAAAGATGTGAGGCATGTCGGGGTGGGGTGTGTTAACTGAAGGTGCCGCGGATGTAGTTTTCCGTGAGTGGATTCGATGGATTGCTGAAGAGTTTGAGCGTGTCTGAATATTCGATGAGTTCTCCGAGGAAAAAGAAGGCAGTGTGATCGGAGACGCGCGTGGCTTGCTGCATGTTATGCGTGACGATGATGAGCGTGTATTGCTGCTTGAGGTCCC
>CAIYYV010000307.1 GCA_903930425.1 Akkermansiaceae bacterium
CAAACACCAGCTCCTGATGACTGGAGGGTACCGGCGTCGGTGCCACTCAGACTGAGCACTTTTCTCCAAATGAAACCGTCCAAAAGCATCAACCTGAAGGAACGGGCCGCCGTCAAGATGGCCTCCCGGAGGGCGGATCGTCAACGCTTGGAAAACGGAGAAAGTCCCGAAAAGATTCAACGCGAGAATTCGATCTTCCCACCCGGGTTTTTCGAAAAAGGCCGTTTTTCGAACCTCGCTGCTGTCATAGGCAAGTGAACGCTGCAGTGTCGGGGTTTGAGGACTATATGGAATTCCTCCAGTCCTTGGGGGCTCGGACCGGGGAGCAGTTCCTCATCGGCGGTCAGGCGGTGAATTTCTGGGCCGAGTATTTCGATCACCAAGGCCGACCGGACGAACTGAGGACACTCCGCCCTTTCACTTCAAGAGACTGCGACATTTGGCTCAGTCCCAAGGCCTGGCGAGAACTTCAGAAAGCCGCGAGCGCGAGGCTTGTTTCTGGAATTTCTCCTGCCGATGGCCAGCTCGGAATATTGACCTTGAGCGAATTGCCACCTCGTGTTGTGGACTTCATGTCCGGAGTCTGCGGATTCCGTCACGATGAGCACGACCGCTTGTGCCAACGAGCGCCGGTGTTCAGCGGTGTAAAGGTGATCGACCCGATCTTCCTCTTTCGGAGCAAATGCCACTGCCTTCTGGATCTGGATCAGACCGACCGCCAGGACGCACGCCATGTGAAGATGCTCTCCCTAATCCTGCCCGAATATCTCTCCAGTTTGATCGACAATGTTCTGAATGCCAAGAGTTCCGAGGCCAACCTGCCGCCTGGCGGAGGTCTCTCCTTTGAAGGACCTGAGCAGTTCAGTGAACGAGACATATTAAAGGAAATCAAACTCCTCAAAACGATCCTCCGCACCAACCCCTGCCGCCGTGCCATGGAACGGCTTGAAATCGATCCTGACACCCTCATTCCATGGAGCAGGATGGAAGCATCCGGGCTAACAACGCTGAGCGCCTTTGCACGCACTCAACGAGATCCCGATCATCGGGGTGGCTGAGGCGAACCCGATTCCACGCGATTCTAACGCAGGTCCATAAGGCAGGCTGACAGCCCGCACCGGCCTTTCCTGAAGAACTCTCATTCAGCCAAGGCACCGTGCCATTGAGCGAAATCTTTGTAACGAACTCGCTCGATCTGGCCCGTCACGCCGAAAAGCAGAATCAACTGGTGGTGACTCTCGACGACAGTTCAATGCGGTTGTGGCTAGAGAAAGGTGCCCGTGATCTCTCACAATTCCTCAAACCGGCATGGGACGAAATCACAGGACCGCCCACGGCATTGACCTCCGTGCTTCCTGAGTTGGTAGACGTGCTCAAGAAGGATAGCGTGGACAAAGTGGTTTGCCAGGTGGTTTCGGGCTTGGCTCTCGTCATGGATGGGATTTCTGATCCGGTGCCGTGCCTGATGTGGGAAAATGCCCTACTGCTCGATCTTGCGCAAATGGAGCGGATGTCCCGCTCAGAACGATTGGGGCGATTGTTGCGGGAAATTTCCGGGGCGGGTTGGCTGCGCGACGATCCAACCGAGGCATTGAAGACACTCTGTGATTCAAACGTCGAAGCCCGGCGTGCTGAAGTCGCCGCCTGCGAGACCCTGCCCGAACGCCTACTCCTGGCTGTCGGTGGCCGTGTGCCGCCCTTGCGGGTGGAGTTGCCCGATATTTCGGACAAGTCGTTCCTTGACTCTTGCGAGCCGTTGGAAATCGCAGGTCTGGTTCTTGCACTCTTGGGACCTGCCGCCCTGGCCAGGCTCTCAGAAACTCTACAGGAAGAAGGATTGAAACCACCAATCAGATGGAACACTGCGGAAGCTCGGGACTTTGTTGGGTACGGATGCGGGGAGCACAGCACGAACAGAGCAAAAATCGTTGCTAGGGGGGAAGCGGGAAATGTTAAAAATCCCGTGATTGCAACGTGTTGCCTCGCGTACGGCTACAAGTGAAACGGTTTCCAAAAGTGGCATACTATTGGCATGCCGGATTTTTTCTAGCAACAAAAAAGGGAGCCGAAAAGGTAAATATTCGGCACGCCCTGGCTCAGGGCTCAGGGGGCGAGGATGGCGCGGAATTTCTTTTGGAGGGGGTAAACCAGGACGCTCTTGAGGGGGAGGACCCGCCGGTGGTTCTTTTCGAGTTTTCCGCGGCCCTTGGTCGTGCCGACTTCGATCCAGTTGGCCGCCCGGTAGCAGGTGCCCGCGAAGCGCTCCATCTCCACGAAAGTCTCGAGCAGCACGGGGCTGTAGCCGTAGCGCGAGCACCAGTCCGCGGCGATGCGCCGGGCGACGAGGGAAAGCAGGCGGGAGGCCAGGTTGGGAGCACGCACCCAGGGGGGGATTAGAAATCGGTTGTTGTTGACGACCCGATGCAGGTTGGCGCGACGCGAGGCGTCCGACCAGCCGATGAAGCGGTCGCGCCCGGCCACCAGCCACGCGCCGGCTCCAAAACCAAACGCACCGACGACCTCGCCGCAGCCGCTGCGGGCGAGGTAGCGCAGTTGGGCCCCGGCCATGGAGCCGGCCCCAAGGTAATGATGGTCCCGTAGGAGTTGATGATAGATGGCGCGCCCGGCGGCGGTTTGCACGACCTCGAGGCGGACTTGTCGCACCTGCTCCGCGCCCAGGGCGAGCTGGCTTGGAATCGGCGCGGGTATCCCGGTCCCTTGAGCGCTCCTAACATCCAGCTTGCCTTTGCGATGGTTGGTATCGGGGTGCGCGGGTGCGGGCAGCTCGATGAGCCCGGCGCGGTGCATGCGCAGCAGCGCGACCTTGCAACTCATGGTTTGGGGTTTTCCCGCAGCGTTGAACCAGCCGAACTCCTGGCAGACACGGCGGGCGAGATGTTCGCGGCAGAGGGTGTTCTGCGCGAGCCAGGCGCGGATGATCGCCAGCTCCGGTTGGGAAAAATCGCGGCCGCTGAAACGCAGGGAATCCACAGGGGAATCGCGCTTCATGGGGCCGCCCCCCGGGGTTGGCCGCCTTGCGGGAGATCCTGTGCGGCGGGGATTTCAGGCGGGACGAAATTCCATGGCAGCCAGCGGGTGACATCCGCGGGCGCTTTCGAGCCGTGGTTGGCGCAGGCTTGAAGATAGGCGGTTAGATAAGCGCGGGGATCGATCCGATGGATGCGCAGGGTTTGCAGCAGGCTCATGAGCATGACCAGCAGGTCCCCGCTCCACTTCGACCCACTGCCGTAGTAGTTCTTTCTGGCCACGGCGGCCGGGCGCGCGGCACGCTCGGCGCCGTTGTTGTCCATCGGGATTTGCGGTTGTTCCACGAAGATGGTCAGCCCGTGCCAATGGGCTGCCAGGCTTTGGAGGACCTTGCGCCGTGGGAGGCGCTGGTCCGCCGCAGCGAGTTCCGCTCGCCGGGTCGCTTCCATTTCCGCCACCGCTTGGCGCAGACACTGGTCCGCTTGCTGATAGGCTGGGGTTTGCATGCGTTCGGGGTCGGGTTCCACAAACGGAGCGGGAAGCTGGCGCGTCGCGTCCGGTTTGCAGGCGAGGGCCAGGCGCGCCTTGTTGAGAGCATAAAGCCCGCCGATGCGCGCCATCCAATCCTCGGCCCATTGGCAGTCCTTGTCGTCGCGGCCCGCATCGAGAAAATCCCGCCGCACATGCGCCCAACAGTAAGCCAAAGCCAGCAGGCTTTTCAAAAACTCATAAGCCTTGTAGCGATCCACCATCAATTGCTTATGAAAGTCGATGGTGCCGGTTTGCGCATCGTAGCCGAAGTATTCCTTGGGTGTCTCGCCCGAGCGGGAGGGCGAAAGTATATATAATCGCGTCATTTTCGTGACCACCACCCACAGCCACCAGCGGTGGCCGGTTTTGCCCGGCTCGTCGATGAAAACCTGCCAGCGGGTCTCATCCATCAGCGCGAGGTCCTCTTGGCGCGAGCGGGCTTTGATCGCCTCGTGGAGCGGGAGGAACAGCGGGGTGATTTTCTCGAACACGCCGCAGAGCGTGCCCGCGCTCAGAGGCATGCCGGCTCTGGCGGCCATCCCCAGAATCCGGTGCATGGGCACCAAGTCGAGGAACTTCAAAAGCAGCGCCTCGACGATGAAGCTGATGCCTAACAGCCCATTGGGGATCAGTGCCGGGGGAGCCGGCGCGCACACGATGTCGGGCCGCCCGTCGGCACAGGTGCAACCGTCGGGACGGCGATACTTGTTGCGCTTCGTGCGGCGGCGCGACAGGCGCACGTCCCACTCGATGGTCTCGCTGGTTTCCGGTTCGTCGCAGGGCACCCAGGGTTTGTTGCAACAGGCGCAATTGATCTGGTCGGCGGGCGGGTCGAGTTCGATCTCCACGACCGGCAGGTTCAGTCGCGGTTTGCGGCCGTGGCCGGGCGCTCCCGGTTGCTGGCCGCGGGGGCGTTTCGCCTGGGGCGGGATGGTGTTTTTGGATTTGCCGATCTCGCTTTTGCGCCCGAAAACCCGGTGCGTGAGTTCCGCCACTTTGGCTTTGAGTGCCTCGATCTGCTGGTCCTTTTCCAGCAGGCGTTGCAGCGCCCGCTCATGCATGCTCTTGTAATATCCGGCCTGCTGCCGGTCATGGATCGCCGCTCGGGTGGCAGTGATTTTTTCTTCCTGCCAAGCCTGTCGTTCCTCCCGCAGCCTGGCATTTTCGCGGCGCAATCGCTCGGTATCAGCAGCGGAGAATGCGCCCGACCGCAGTTTTTTCGGGTCGGGAAAATCGGCCAATGATGACTGGGGCTGCGGCATTCCGAGCCCTTGTTAGCAGGGGAAATCCCGCGTGTCCCGCACAAAATGACCCCAGCCCAAACTTTTTTCCGCAAAGGCACCGAATATTTACCTTTTCGGCTCCCTTTTTTGTTGCTAGAAAAAAGGGCTTGTCCTCACTTTGTCATCACTTTTTCGGTTTTCAGTAGACCTTTTTCGGAATTATTTCTGATAGACCTGATTTCTTCCCGCTGTCGTTGGCAAAGAGGTTTCGACTTTGATGCCCGTTTCCTACAGCGATAAGTCTGGATTTTCAGGCACGTGGGCGGTAGGCATTTGCCATGGCCACTAAGCTGACAAAGTCCGTCGAACCACCGCCCGGAGTGCGGAGTGCCTCCCGTAAAGGTGGACGCCCAACATCGAAGCGGGCCTTGGAATATGCTTGGTTTGGGGATGTCGAGGGCTTTGAACATTGCTCCAAAACACCTTGGTGGGAGGAAATCAAGTGGGAGGAGGAGGCAAATATCAAGAAAATGAAGGGCAGTGTGAGACCACGGGAGGTGAAGCGCTCCGTCGTCCACGCCGGATTTCTTTGGGAGGTCATTAGGCGATATCCTGAGTTTGAAAAACTGATGGCTGGCTATGCCCGACTGCAAAGCCTGGATGGTTCAGGGGTGAAGCGTGATGTTGAAGGAGACCTGGATTCACTCTTCTCGTCAGCGAATGCGTCCGGCAGATTTCTTGAAGAACAAGGGCTGCTTGTCGTCGAATCGTTGGATATCCTTGCCAAACACTGGAAAACCAATTTTTGGACCCTCGCCGAAGAAGTAAAGACTCGATGGGAAGCGTGCTACCTGCCTCTGTGGATGAAGGTCGGGAAGAAGGGAAGTGTGCCGGCGACTCCCGCTGAATTGCCACCACTGCCCCCCGCGCAATTCTCCGGGCAGGGCCTAACCGCTTTCGATCTCCTGAACGCAGGGCCGAATTCAGGACTCGATGGAGTTCTGGATTATCAAGATCAGCCTTTGCCACAAATGTTTTTGGAGAATTTCGCCAAGCTGAGACCATCAGAAGGTTCGCGATCCGATTTCCTAGACCCCAATTCGGTTTTTTCCAAGGATGTGTTCGAACCGGATAGCTATCCTTGGTTAAGCATCGGAAAGTTGGAAAAGCATTTGGCGAAGCATCAGCTTCACTCACTGGTGCTCGCCGTGGATCTCTCAAAATCCACGGATATCATTTTCCGGGATTTGAGGAAAATCATTGAGAAAAAGCGGGAATCTCTTGGGCTTTGTGTGGCCGACCGTAGGGTCCGCCAAGAGTCTTTCGATAAGATCAGAGATCTCGATCGGGAAGTTTACAAACCGGATGGCAAACCTCCTCTGAGCAGAACCGTCAGAGAATTCGAGAATGCCGCCCAGCTTGATC
>CAIYYV010000308.1 GCA_903930425.1 Akkermansiaceae bacterium
CACGAGTCCGAATTCGCGGTTGGCAATGAGCTGGTTGCCATCAACGATGGCGGCCGCAGTGCCGTTATCGATGTGGATGCCGTTGAGGCAGTTGGCTTCGCAACGATTGTTCAGCAAGGTGGCACCGGCACCGGCCCACGTTTCGATCCCGTGTTCGAAGTTGTTGAGCGCTTCAGAATCCCTCACATCGAGCACACTGCCTTTTCCGATAGCGGCCACCCCGTTCCAGCCGTTGTCGGCAAACCGGCAGCGACTGACATTGGCCGAGCCTTGCTCGGTGACCACGAGCCCGTGACCGCTCGCATCGATGAAACGGCAATCCACAAAGGTCGCAATCCCACCCCGGACGAGGGCTGCGGAAAACCGGTCCTTGCCCAGTGCGTGAAACGACTCATGGCGGAATGTGATCCCGCTGATGCGAGCGCCCTTGGCGTCCGGTCCGATCGTGATCGGACTGCCTTCCGTGGCGGAACACTCGACGAAGGTTTTGGCAAATCCCGCTCCCTGAAGCTCAATCGCCGCGTTGACGACAAGCACGCCTTTCCAGATTTGTTCTGATAGAACAATCCGGTCGCGATCGCGCGCAGCCGCCAATGCCTCCGCCGGCGTGGCAAAATCTTCCGGCACCCTCAAGGTGCGAGTATACGATGCCATTTTTTCAAGCCGCGCGGCAATCTCAGGATTGTCAGGAGCCAGCACTGCCGCATCGCGCAGCCAATTCAGCGCCTGCGCATCAAATTGCCCTTGGTCACGGGCAATGGCCTGATCGAACAATTTTTTCGCATTGGCTTGATCGGTGCTGTGTTTTTCGAGCGCGGCGGTGGACTCAGTGAGGATGGATTGCGCATCCGTGTCGTTCGGATTGTTAGAGAGAATCAAGCGGCAGGCGCGGATCGCCTCGTCCCATTTCCGGTCATCAAACTGCTTTCGTGCATCGCTGATCGCGGCATCGCGCGATTGGCTTGCACGAGCCGCCGTGATCCGCGCGAGAATGGCCGCCGCCTCGGCATCCGCCGGAAACTTTTCCAACACGCGCCGGATGGCGGCCTGCGCCTCATCGAGTCGGACTGACTCAAGTTCCGCGATCGCCTGACCGGTCCAGTAACCGATGAATTGAGTCTGCTCCTCGGTGATGCCGACCTCGATGCTGCGTCGACCGAGGCGGACCATCTCGGAGTTGGGTGCCAAGGCATCAATTTCCGTGAACACTCGGGACGCGTCCTGCCAACGACGGTTTTCCACAAAGCCGAGCCCCTCACGTTCCAGCAATGCAATCCGCGCCTGCCGCTGCAAAATCTTTCTCTCCTCATTTTGATAGTAAGACAAGCCAGCCCCAATTGCTGTTAGAACCATGAAAATCCAGATGAATTTGAAAACCGTTCGGCGGCGCGGCGCGCGCGATTCGGGTGCGATGGGCGAGATGTCAACGGGCTCGGATTCAATGGCAAGGGCCGGGATGGCGATCAATGGAAGAACCTCTAGTTTTTCCGTCGATGGCGGAGAGATCTCGATTTCGGGGGCCTCGGGAAATTCGCAGATGAAGTCGAGGGCGCGTTCGAATTCAAGAAGGCCTTCCTGATAGCGGTCGGCTAGGATTGGATCCGACACGCCTCTCACGAGCGCGGCGATCCGCTCCTGGGCGAGTCTTAATTCCTCGAGGCAAAGACGCGGATCATCATCGGGGCCAAGACCCAAAATTCTGCGAGCGTCGTGAGATGTCATGAGTCAATGGGTCACGGAGGATTTAGCCCGGAAATCGCTGCACGATGGGCATGCGACGACCGACGCCGAAAGCCTTTGTGGTCACCCGCAGGCCCGGGGCGGCCTGATGGCGTTTCCATTCATTGAGGTCGACGCGGCGTTGCACCCAGCGCACGGTGGTTTCCTCGAAACCTCGGGCGATGATCTCGTCGGGCGAGAGGTGATGCTCCACATAGAGTTCGAGGATGCCATCGAGAATCTCATAGGGAGGCAGGGTGTCCTGATCTTCTTGATCCGGCCGGAGTTCGGCACTCGGCGGTTTTTCGATCGTGTTCCAGGGAATAATGACGCGCTCGCGGTTGATCCAGCGGGCAACTTCATAAACCCGGGTTTTCGGCAGGTCTGAAATCACGGCCAATCCGCCGCACATGTCACCATAGATCGTGCAATAACCGACGGCGAGTTCGCTCTTGTTGCC
>CAIYYV010000309.1 GCA_903930425.1 Akkermansiaceae bacterium
CCTATCCACAATTTCACGTACTTCCGCCCGTGTCTTTGGACTCCAAAGGCCGTCATGGAAATAATAAAACATTTCCGGCAGCGGGTCATAAATCACGATGCCTGAGGCGGCGATGGCATCAATCCAATGGCGTTCATTGGGTCCGACCGGTATGCCTTTGTCGTTGCATATAAATCCGGCCGGCCCGCTGTCTTTGAATTCATTCGACAGGTCGGAAAAAAGCCCTGCGGTTGTTATTACCTCGCTCATTGTCCTAGATCCGGTGTTGAAGGTAAATGATCGGTTGGGCGGAGCCGAAGGGCTTCCCGTCGAATCGGTTCTGCCGCAAGGCACCCGGCGTTCGTGTGCTGCCCCTCTGGAATGCTCCGTAATCGGCGCCGATGGAGGCGAGGAAAAACGCGATCTTGGCAAGCATTTCCTTAGGAAGAGAACGAGCGTCAAAAAACGTGTGAAATCCCCGGTTGGTGGTATGCACCGCCATTAGTATTGTTAGTCCGCACTCCGCCTCAAGGTATCGTGCGAGTGCAACCTGCTGTTCGATTGGTTCCTCGTCGTGTTCAACCGGTACAAACACCCGGCCAATCTGATTCTCTTTTCCACGGCCTTTCGCGTTGGTTGTCCAGATCATTCCGCTGGCGTGATCGCAACCATCCGACTGGCACATTTCCCAACCACGGCCAGCCTGCGTTGCCGGCTGAAAGAGGTGGCCCCGGAACGCGGCGGTGCAATCATAGCGATCCCCAATCCAAGCCGTTTCGCCGAGCTTCCAAATGCCACAGTATGCCAGGAAACACCCCTCTGCCGATGTCGGCAACTCTGCGGAGGATGCCTGCCATTCTGCCAGCGTCATAGCGTATTGCTCCCGGGCCCGTTGCCAGATTTCCGCGACATCAGCTTGCAGCTTGTTGCGGCGCTTGAGGATTAACGGCGGCAAAGGCTCGGGTTTCGTCAACCTCACAGATTTTCCGACAAGTTGCCAAACTCGTTGCAGATGCGCCGCCCGCGCCGGTGTTTCGATGGCCAACGCAGGGTATGCCGCACATCCGAATTTTCCGTCCGGGTAAATCACCAAGTGCCTAAGGTTAGAATCGCGGCCTTGTTCGGCACAAGCTGGACAAAGGCCAACCAGCTTGGTCCCGCCCGTTCCCAAATCCGGCATTTCCTCATATTCCCCCCACAAAGGAGCCGCGCTAGCGGTGATGAGCGGGTGAGCTTCGCCGGACTCCAACCGGTCCGCCTGTGCCTCCATTGCCGCCCGATCCCTCGGGGTGCAGAATCTTGCAAGTTTGCGGAGCTCTTCAGATTCAGCACTCATGGCTTTTCCCTTTCCGGGGTCTCAACCGAGCCTTTTTGTAAGTTCCGGGGACGGCCTGGGCGGCGCACAGTGCGACGGTACTCAAGGACTTCCTCCACGTCCAGGTATCTGCCGTTTTGGTAGCGTGTCGCGGGAATGCGACTGATTTGGGCAGGCGCAAGATTGTGCGCCCTTGCGAGATCGCCAACGGTGGCGCAAAGGCGGTTGGTGGCGGGGTCGATGACCGCGCCAATGATGGTAGTTAGTTGCTTTTTCATGGGGTGTCAAATGGTGCCCGTGCTGCCAAAAAAGGCACAAAATAGCACGGTGCGTGCTTAACGGTCCGTGCTTGGTATCCACTTATCCCCGGAGGGCAACTATTGTAATTTCCCCGAAGGGCAACTAAGGTCGGCTTGCGCCTGACGGGGAAACAATAGCCCACCCCATCTGAAAGCGCAAGTGCATTTTTTAATATTTGTTCAGATTTCCCCGGAAGTTTTGTAATTGTACAACGGCGAACCCCTATTCTGAAGGCTTTTTCGGCCTCTACCCTTTCTCAAAAAATCTTCATGCGCCTACCCTTGAAGTGGTTGGCGGGATAAATGGGACGCGGTAAACGCACCTCATTACCAAGTACGCTCCATCTCTCTGCAC
>CAIYYV010000310.1 GCA_903930425.1 Akkermansiaceae bacterium
CACATGATCATGTTGATTCTTTTCAGCATCATCGTTGGGGCGCTGTTGCGCGAATGGTTTGGCACGCGCAAGCGCACCAAGCTCATTGTGGGTTGTGCCTTTGTGGTGCTTGTGGCCGCCGTTGGAGCGTTGACTTATGGCAATCATCTTGCCGAAATCACCCCAACGACCCAGTCTCACAGGTAGCAGCGGACATCTCCTACGCGCCGGCCTTGCAGCGCTCGGCTTGCGCCGTTAACGAATGGTTGCAGTGAGTCGATAGGCTGCGGTGACACGATAAGCCGATCGCCGATCGCCATTTTCCGATTGTGCCCGTTGGATGAATAGGGCATGATTTTCACATGATAGACGACGATGATTGGAAACTCGGACGGACGGGGTTTTATCATGTTGAACCGCGCCGAAGTTGTTCAAAGCGCGCCATTTGCAGCGCTCGGGACTTTGCGGGTGCGGGTTGCCGTCCATTTTTTTTCGATAGCCTTGTTCGCTGGCGATTCGTGGGGCTCGGCTGTGCGGTGCTGTCAGCGCTTCCAGCGGTCGGGGCATTGGGTGCGTTCGGAGCGGAGGCCAGGCCTAACATTTTGTTCATTGTGGGTGATGACATGGGTTATGCGGATGTGGGTTTTCATGGCTGCAAGGATATACCGACGCCGCATCTGGATGCGCTTGCGGCGGCGGGTATGCGTTTCACGAATGGTTATGTATCGGGGCCGTATTGTTCTCCGAGCCGTGCAGGTCTGCTTACCGGGCGTTATCAACAGCGCTTCGGGCATGAGTTTAATCCTGGGGGCAGTGGGCAAGGCTTGCCATTGACCGAAACCACTCTGGCCAATCGCCTCAAGACTGCCGGCTATGCGACGGGTCTGGTGGGGAAATGGCATCTTGGAGGCGGGGCTGCAATGCATCCGCAACAGCGCGGATTTGATGAGTTCTTTGGTTTTCTCGGCGGCGCCCACAGTTATATCGAGTCAGCGGGCATCCTGCGTGGCACGGTGCCGGTGAAGGAGTTGGATTACACGACAGACGCATTCGGGCGCGAAGCGGTGGCATTCATTGAGCGCCATAAGGAGAAGCCTTGGTTTTTGTATTTGGCTTTTAACGCGGTGCACACCCCGATGGATGCCACTGATGAGCGCCTGGCCAAATTTTCACACATCCCTAACGAAAAGCGTCGCAAATACAATGCCATGATGCTTGCGATGGACGAGGCGATTGGATCCGTGCGTAAAAAGCTCGCCGACACGGGGTTGGAAAAAACGACGCTCATTTGTTTCATCAGCGATAATGGGGGTCCCACGCTGAGAGGCACCACCACCAATGCCTCGAGCAACTCGCCGCTGCGCGGGTCGAAACGCACCACGCTCGAAGGTGGCATTCGCGTGCCCTTTGTGGTGGCATGGCAAGGGAAGATTCAACCCGGTGTCTATGATTCGCCGGTGATTCAACTCGACCTGAACGCCACGGCGCTTGCGGTCGCGGGGGTGGAAGTCAAACCCGAATGGCAACTCGACGGGGTGAATCTAATGCCTCATCTTGGCGACGGCAAGCACGGGGGACCGCGGGCGACTCCGCACGAGGCGCTCTATTGGCGGTTCGGCGCGCAAATGGCGATTCGGAGCGGGCCATGGAAGCTGGTGCGTTATGACCACTTGGTGGACACGGCAGCAGGCGGCGTTTCACCGCCGAGGCTATACAATCTTGCGAGTGATCTGGGAGAAACCACTGATCTAGCAGCTGCCCAGCCCGCCAAGCTCAAGGAACTTCAAGCCAAGTGGGACGCATGGAACGCCACGCTCGTGAAACCCCTGTGGGGCTCAGGCAAGCGCGACTTCGACGGTGCCGAGCCCGTCAGTCCGGGCAGTGGGAAACGCAAGAAAATCAAAAAGGATCTCACATAATTCTTTTTTCGTCTCTGATCGGCGGGATGGGTGGCTTCCGAGTGCTGACATCAGACGCTTTTTTCTAACAGATTATTTCATCCATCCTCCACAAACAAAGCGACCATGCAATCCGAGATCACAAGGCGACGGTTTCTATCATCCGCCACTGCTGCGGCGCTGGTGAGGCCCCTGTGGTGCGGGGCGGCCGAGACCCCGCGCCCCGGTCGGCCTAACATTATTTTTCTGTTAGCCGACGACCAGCGGGACGACATGCTCGGTTGTGCGGGGCATCCGATCATCAAGACGCCGGTGATTGACCGATTGGCGGGTCACGGGGTTCGTTTTCGGAATGCGTTTGTGACCACGCCTATTTGTGCGGCGAGTCGCGCTTCGATTTTGACGGGTTTGACTGAGCGGGCGCATGCTTACACTTTTGGGAAGCCGCCGGTTTTGAAGGTTTACGGGCAGTCGAGTTATCCGCTGCGGCTCAAGGAGGCGGGTTACCGCACTGGATTTTTTGGAAAATATGGGGTGAAGATGCAGGTGGATCCTGCGGAGATGTTTGATGAGTTTGCGATTCAGGACCGGCCCTATCAGGTGGGTGGGGGGCGGCATATTGATGAGATCAACGCGGAGCGGGCGATGGCATTTTTGCGTTCTTCGGGAAAGGACCGGCCCTTTTGTCTTTCGGTGAGTTTCAGTTCGCCGCATGGGGAGGACGGCAACAAGAAGCCGGGCCAGCACGAGCATTATCCGGTCATACCGGCCGCGTTGGATTTGTATCAGGGGGTGAAGGTTCCGGCACCGCGGCTCAATGGTGCATCGGTGTTCGATGAGTTGCCTGATTTTCTCAAGCGATCCGAGGGGCGCGTGCGATTTCAGAGTTATTTCAAAGATCCGTTGAAGTATCAATCGAACATGCAGGCCATGTTCGGGATGATCAGCGGGATCGACTTATTGATAGGTCGCATTTTGGAGGTTCTGCGCGAGCAGGGGCAGGATCAGAACACGGTGATTGTGTATGCGGGAGACAACGGATTTTTTGCGGGGGAGCGGGGATTGGAGGGGAAATGGAATCATTTCGAGCAATCACTGAGGGTTCCATTGATCATTCATGATCCGCGGATGGCCGTGACGCAGCGGGGCCGCGTGGTGGATTCGATTGCCCTGAACATTGACCTTGCCGCGACCCTTTTGGATTATGCGGGAGTGGGGATTCCGGCGCACTATCAGGGACGCAGTTTGGTGCCTCTGGTGCGTGGCGAGAAAGTGAAATCTTGGCGCACGGATTTTTTATGCGAGCACTTGATGGAGCACGCGCGGATCCCCAAGTGGGAGGGGGTGCGTGATATGCGCCACATGTATGCGCGTTATTTCCAGCAATCTCCGCCCTATGAGTTTTTGCATGATCTCAAGGCCGACCCGGATGAGCTCGTGAATCTCGCCCAGGATGCCGGGAGCAAGGGGATTCTTGAGGCCATGCGCAAGCGCTGCGACGCTCTGATCGCGCAGTATGCCAAGGCTTGATAGATACGCGGGCGAATTTTATGTTAGATGGCGCGGGGATGGGCTGCGCCAAGCCTAACAGATCGTTTCGCGGGAGAAACCCAGTGGAGTGGAAGCGCTCCGGTTGGAGCGCATTTAGAACGGGTGCCGGAGGCGTTCAGGGTTTGGTATTGAGATGGTATTCGCGGCTCCAGGTGGAGCCGACGGGTTTGCCTGAGGAATCGAAAAGGCGGGCTTTGAGGGTTAGTTTAGCGGCCTTGGATTCGGCGAGTTGGATGGGCTTGGTATAGACGGGGGATCCTGAGGTGGGGTCTTTGCCATCGAGGGTGAAGCGGATTTTCCGGTTGAAGGTATAAGTAGCGAGGGCGACGGAGGACTTATCGTCGAAGGTGAATTTGGGGAGGATCCCGGCACCCTCATTGCCTTGGCCGCCGCCCTTGAGCCATGAATTGAGGTTGAGGACGAGGGATTTTTCCTGGACGACGATGCCGGTGGTGAGGGTATCGAGTATGACATCGGTGGCTTCGAGTCGGCGGGCGAGGTCCTCGTAGGGGAGGTTGGCGTAGGGGTTCCAGACGCGTTCGTTGCGGACTGAGACTTTATAGCGGAGGAATGGGACGGCGGAGGCACCGGACAATTCCCAAAGGACCAATTGGGCGCCGAGCATGAGTTTAGGGTCCATTTCTTTAGTCCACGCATTCCAGAGATAGACATCCTTGACCGGTTGATAGACGCAGGGTGTCCAGGTGACTTGGATGACGGGTCGGCCTTGGTTGAGGTAGTCCATGGTGGCGCCGTTGTTGCCGTCGATATGCCAGACCATGATGGCGACATCCTTGGGCACGCGATCGGTGATGGGGGCGTCCTGCCAGACGATCATTTTTTTGCCGTATTTTTTGACGATGCCATTCATTTTTGCGATATGCCAAGCGAACATATCGCTGCCATCCTTGAGGCCGTTGGCGGCGCGGAAATCTTTTGAGTTCACATCGCGGCTGATCGGTTCGATGTTGCATTCATCGCAGCCGATATGGATATAAGGTGAGGACTTGAAGACATCGGCGACCTCGCCGATGATGGTGTCGAGGGCCGGGTAGAGTTTGGGGTTGGTCATATTCATGACCGCGACATCGGGGCCGAAGACCTCGGGGAGGTCGCGGCGGGCGGCACCGCTGTGGCCGGGGGTTTCGATTTCGGGAACGAGGGTGACGCCGCGGTCATCGGCGTAGCGGACCAATTCCTTCCATTCGGCGACCGTGTTGACTTTGGGGACGGGGCCTCCGCGCGAGCTGGTGTTGGATTTTCCCAATTGGGGATAGGCGGTGGACGGGAAGGTCCAGGAATGATCGTCGGTCATGTGGAGTTGGAGGAAGCGGAGGCGGTAGTGGCGCATCATGTCGACGACGCCCTTGAGTTCCTCGATGGAATTGTCCTGTCGGGCGATATCGACCATGCAGCCGTAATACTGCGAGTGGGGTTGGTCCTGGACGGAGATTTTAGGAATTCCGAAGCCGGATTTGAGGCGGGTGATAGCTTGGAGCAGGAGGCTGGTGCCATGGGCGGCACCGATGTAGCCGCCGCCCTTGATGGTGACGCGGTCGGTCACGGTGAGGGTGTAGGCCGCTTCATTTTTGAGTGACGGGTCGATGGCGATCATGATGTCGCCGGGTTTGGCGACGCCTAACGCATTGGCCGGGTTCATGCCCGTGAGCATTTGGATTTCTCCGGTCAGTACTTTGACGAGCGGGGCGAGTGCCCGATCGGTGGTGACGATTCGGGTGGTGGCTTTGAGGGGTAATTCCGTCGAGCCGGCGGGTTTGAGTGTTTGTGGCCAGGGGAGAAAATTCAGCGGTGCGCCAGCGCCGGTGACGGAGATGTCAGCAGCCGAGGCTGGGACGTAAGCCAGCAGCGCGGCAAACAGAAGTGCTGTGAGGTGATGCTTCATGAGGAGAGGGTGTTCGATTATTCGACGATGAGTTCGACGATATGGACGGAGGGGTTGGCGCTATCTTTGAGCATGTTGACGCGGACGTAGCGGGCCTGGGTTTTAGGAAATTTTTTCGAGTAGCCTGCGGAGGTGGCTGGAGCGGTGTCGTTTGAGAAATCGACGACTTTTTTCCAAGTTTTGCCATCGAGTGAGACCTCTGCTGTGAGTTGATAATAGCGGCTGCCGTCCCAGTAGGTGATGACATTGATGAGTTCGATGGGTTGGGGTTTTCCCAAATCGACTTGGAGCCACTGCGGTGCGGCCCCGCCGTCCCAATAGCTATCGACATTGTCGGCTTTGCCATCGACGGCGAGCTTCGGGGAATTTCCGTTAGATGAATCCGGTTTAGGGCCGACAGAGACGGGTTTGCCGGTGGCGAGGTTGGGTTTGATGGTGATTTTGCGATTGAACCAGCTGCCGACGAGGTGTCCTTGTTGGGTGCCCTTGGCATCGAAGAGTCCGGCGCGGAGGTGGACGGTTTGATCGGCGATGATGGGGGTGGTATAGGGTTTCCATTTATCGTTAGGCATGCTGTTATCCAAGGTGTATTTGAGGGTGAGGCCCTTGACTCTTGGAACGAGGGTGATGGTCAGTGGATCGGCAAAGGTATTTTCATCGTGGGTGAAGGACCCCTTGACCTCGATGGAAATGGGGTTGACGAGTTTATCGAGGATCGGGTCGGTATGGGTGAGGCGGGTTTTAAAATCGGCGAGGGATCCTTTGGCGGTGGGGTTCCAGCCTTTTTCGCTGACGAGGGCGAGGCGGTCGCGCAGGCTTTGGATTTCGATATTTTCGGCATTTTCCCATGAGCACATTTGGGTTCCGAGGATGAGGTTTGTTTCGGTGAGGGTGGTGAAGTTATCATCGCCGAGGTGACCGCGGCCGAACATGGGGATGTTCCAGTTGAAGATAAAATCGAGTGGGCGTTTATCGCCGCGGACGATATAGAGAGGGGTCCACATCGCATTGATGACGGGGTAGCCGCTCTTGACGATATCGGCGGGATTTCTGCCGTGGGTCCAAGCCATGACGATGGTGTCTTTGGGCAGCGGGAAGGTGCCGCCGGGGTTCCACGCTTCTTCCCAGACGATGGCTTTTTTACCACGTTTGGCGACGATGGCATGGAGGTCGGCGATGAATTTGCAATAGAGATCGTGGACGGTTTTGACGCCAAACTTGGCTTGGGCCTCTTTGTATTCTGGGGTTTGGTCGAGGCCGCCGAGGCCGACCTCATCGGCGCCGAGGTGGACGTAAGGGGAGCTTTGGAAGACATCCATCACCTCGTTCATGAGCACGGTGAGTGCCTCGAGGGTTTTGGGGCTGGCGATGTTGACGGTGGATCCGTTTCCGGGGATGCCGAAAACGCTCTGGGCATCGGCGATGAGGCGGCCGGAGTGGCCGGGGAGGTCGATTTCCGGGACCAGATAGACGCCGCGTTCCTTGGCATATTGTTCCAGGCCTTTTAGGTCACTGAGCGAGTAGGGTTCGATGTGAGGCATGGAGCCGGGTTCGAAGCGGGCGAATTCCTGGTTGGTCTTGCCGAGTTGCGGAAACTTGGTGGAAGGGAACATGAACAACTGGTCATCGGTGAGATGCAGGTGCAGGTAGCGGACTTTATACATGCGGCAGAGTTCGATGACCTGTTCGATGCCGCCGGGAGAATGGTATTTGCGGGAGAGGTCGATGAGCAATCCTCGATAGGCATAGACGGGTTCATCGGCAATTTTCATGCGCGGGATGGCCAGCGTGTTATTGATGACGCGCAGGGATTGCAGCAATGTGACAGTGCCCGATGCGAGGCTGTGATAGTTGCCGGCTTTCACGGTGGCGGCATTGTTGACTTCTAACGAGTAGGCCTCGCCCTTCAGGGTGGGGTCGAGTTGGAGGACGACCGCGCCCGGCGCGGCTTTGCCGGTGGTGGTGGCGAGGCGGACGCCCGTGCTGAGGAAGATTTCTTCGGCGAGCACTTTGGCGAGCGGTTCGAGGTCTTTGTGGGTGGCGATGATGCGCGTGGTGGGGGGCAAGGCCAACCCGCCTTGGCCCATGGTCACGGTTTTCGGCAGGGGGATCAGCTGTGGGGTGAGGTTCTGGGCCGTGGCGGTGGCCATCAGAGCGATCAGGGCGGGCAGGATCGGCCGGAAATGATAGAGTGTGAACATGGGAAGGCGGGGTGGGTTTTTGGGTGAAGTGGGCGGCGCTTTTTGATCGATTGGATGAATTATTTTCTTCCGACACAGGCAGTGGCGATGCCTTTGGCGACGAGGTCGGCGACGACGGCATTGCCTTGAGGCGAGAGGTGGATGCCGTCGTAGGTGAGGATTCCGTTGGTTTTGTTTTCCGGGTTGTTCGTGGCCAAGTAATCAAACATTGCCTTGCGGATATCGCAGAGGGCGGTCTTGTTCTTGGCGGCCAGATCGCGGACAATGGCGGCATATTCATCCATGCCTTTGTCGCAGCGGTTCGTGCCGAGTTTTTGTTCACCCACGACGGCCGGTGTGCAAAGCACGATGACCGCGCCCGCCTTGCGGCCCATGCCGATCATTTTTTCCAATCCGGCGCGGTAGTCAGCGGGGTTGGTTCCATTGGCACCGTGTTCGACGTCATTGACGCCGAGGAAGATCACGAGGACCGTGGGTTTTTCCTTATCGATGTGTTCCTGCATGGTGCCATTCATGTTACCCCAGGGGGATTTGCCCTCAAGCACGGTGGGCACCCTGCCGCCATTGAGGCCATGGCGCGAAATGGCGATGCTGGAGGTTTTGGTGGCTGTGCCTTCCTTGATCGATTTTTCGATCAGGTTGATGAAGCCGCCCTGCATGGTGATTGAATCGCCGAAGAATGCGAGTTTATCGGTTTTGCGAAGCGGGGATTTGGCGCTGCCCAAGAGATCCACGTTGACTGTGGAAACGGCGGGTGCTGCGGGTTTTGCGGGATCTGCCGCATTGCCGGGCAGGGAGCTGGCGAGAAAGCAGGCCGCGACGGCGGTGAGGCAATAGGCGGAGACTTGAGGGAGTGAGGAATGGCGGTTTTTCATGAGGGTGGGTAGTGGTGGAATTTGTGGTGGAGCCTTTCCGCCAACTTTGAGAAAGCGGCGAAAGAGTCCGTCAGAAACGCATGTCGCGTCGCCAACCTTTCACTGAGGCGTGGATTTTTTTCAGCCGTGTGGCTGCGGTGGTCCGGGTCGGTCCCGCGTTTTTCGAGCCCCGGAAAATAGCGGTCAATTTCCGCTTGCGCGAATTTTTCAAACAAGAAAACTCCGCGGGGGCGTTTCCGTGTGCGGTCACGCCCTATTAACCTGAATCTTCCTCTTATGATTGAAGTCGAAAATCTCACCAAGCAATTTGGATCCAAACGCGCTGTGGACAACCTCACGTTCACCGTGAAAAAAGGAGAAGTCCTCGGGTTTCTCGGGCCTAACGGTGCCGGGAAATCCACGACGATGCGCCTCATCACCGGGTTTCTTCCGCCCACATCGGGAGACGCCAAAGTGTGCGGCATCTCGGTGATAGATGATCCGATGGCGGCCAAGACCAAGGTGGGATACCTGCCCGAATCCGCGCCCCTCTATCATGACATGACGGTCATCGGGTTTCTCAAATTCTGCGCGAGCATTCGTGGCCTCAAGGGAGTCGACAACAAGGAGGCCGTCGAGCGCGCCGTTGAGACCTGCTTTCTAACAAGTGTCACCCGCCAGTCGATTGACACACTCTCGAAGGGGTATCGTCACCGTACCTGCCTTGCGCAGGCCCTGCTTCACGATCCGGAAGTCCTCATTCTCGATGAGCCGACCGATGGCCTCGATCCCAACCAGAAGCACGAGGTGCGCCAGCTCATCAAGCGGCTCGGGAAGGACAAGGCGATTTTGTTTTCCACACACATTCTCGAAGAGGTGGAGGCCGCCTGCACTCGCGCCGTCATCGTGGATTGCGGAAAAATTGTTGCGGACGGCACGCCGGCCCAGCTTCTCGAGCAATCCGGCACCGGTTCGCTTACCGACTTGTTCCGCCGTCTCACGACGCGCGACACCGAGGTGGCCGCCTGATCCCCAGCGCCGATCATCCCACGTCCTACATTTGCAATCTCACATCTCAGATTTGAAATTTGAAATTTGAGATGTGAAATTTGAAATTTGAAATCTGAAATTTGAAATCCCCAATCTCC
>CAIYYV010000311.1 GCA_903930425.1 Akkermansiaceae bacterium
GGGTTTTGTCTGGGCGGGCGACGTGGCTGTTTTCTTCCTGTGCGTTCTCGACGCCGGAGACGCCGCGGATGTAAGAAATGAGGTCGCGGTCGCTTTCGTGACCTCCCGTGGACGCAAGGTTGTACTTCGGAAAGGGCGCAAGCAGGGTCATCAATGCATCGACAATTGTGGTCTTGCCGCTGCCGGTGGGACCGATAAGGGCGGTGCCGTGCGGGTCGATGGCACAACTGTGGCGGCCGTGAAAAGGCCCCCAGTTGAAGACATTGATGGCGGTTAAAAGAAAAGACGATTCGCTCTCAGCGGGAAGGGTATCTTCCGATGGATCTGGCTCGGCCGTTTCCGTGGTATCACTCATCGGGCAAGGTGGCTTCATGACTATCCGGTTCGCCGCCGAGTAGGCGGAAATGCTTCAGCAGTGCGGTGAGAGTTTCAGGATTGGCGAGGCGGGTGATCAGTGGACGGATGATGACTTCTCCGCGTGAGTCCGGCTCGGAAACGATTCCGTGTGGTTTGAGCTGATCGAGCAAGGTGAGCAACCTTTGGCGGTTCTTCATATCGCTGCCTGTGTCTGATAGATAAACTTGGAGTTGGGAAAGCAGTTCATCCAGTGACACGCGGACCTCTCGCACGCCGATGCCGCTCTCCAGCTCCTGCAAGACGTGAAATTGCCGAAGGATTGCGACGAGCAAAGACTGCTCCATCGTCAGCCGCTGACGGCGGACAAGCGGGTGGCTCCACGCCTCATCCGGTGTGGCGGCGGTGGACTCCATCACGCGGAGGACGGCGAGACCGCGCAGCTCGTCGAGGTCAATTCGGAGGTCGAGCGGTTCGAGAACAGCATCAATGTCATTCCGGAGACGAAGTGCGGCGTTGAAATCCGTGGCTCGAACGGCGCTCTCGATGAACCCGTTTCGGAGAAGCTCCTGAACGAGTCCCTTCAATTCGACAGGTGTGCCGGTAGCCGAAGGTTCGGTTTCAGTTGCCGATTCGGGTTCTTGCCATGTTTCGTGTGTCATCAGCCGAGAGTTTCTGGTTCGACGCGAGCGACTGCCGCTGCGTCAAGCATGATGCGGGGAATATCGAAACGGGTGGTTGCGCCGTTGCGATCCGGTATTTCGAACGTCTCGCGATCATCGTGAAAATCAGCTTCCGTTTCGCGGCCAAGTGCGAGCCAATAGGCAAGCGTTTCCAGATCATGGCTGGGAGGCAGGGCACCTGCAAGTTCGCCGAGGGTGAGGCCGCCGTTTGCTGTCTTGAGTGTTCGCAAGGTATCACGATATAGGGTGATACGATCAAGTCCATCGAGCGCGTCCCAAAATTCGTCACTCATGTCCTCAATTCGGCCGGTCGTTTCGCTGAGATCGAGATCCTCATCGTTATCGCCGCCGGGTTCCTTGAAACGCAGACGCTGGACCAGTGGCAGGAGAGGTATGGAAACGGCCACCGGCGGCAAGGGGCCCGATGCCCGCCTGAGCGCGGCAGATGACCAATCGAGATCCGTGGCGGCTTCGAGGATGTCATTGAGCAGGGCACCGACGCGGTGCTGCTCTCCGGCAAGACCTGCCTTGATGAAGCCGCGCACATCGCGCTCGCCTTGGGCACGAGCCTGAATTACGCGTTCGGACTCGCGCACGAGCCCCGGCACCAGCCAGCGAAGCTCCGCCCGCTGGCGGTGGTTAAGTGCCTCGGTCGCTTCCGGACTCTCAAGAATGGAGCGCAGGCGGGCCTTCATTTCCTCCAACTCCACTACCTCGCCGAGTTGTTGATAAAAGATTTCGAACACTCCGCCCTCCGGCGTTTTCAGAAGCGCATCGTGCCCGTCGAGCATCAGGTCCAACACACTGCCCCTGTTTTGGTCACTGCGCACGATGTTCTGGCGGAGTTGCCGATCCGCTTCCCGATAGGAATCCTCCACCCGCCGGAAATCCGAGCGAAGACTGAGCGCGAGTTGATAGACCTCGCGGATGCCCTCGCGGGCCCTTGTGCCACCCAACACCTCAAACTCACCCTGTTCCACCTTGGATAGTTCGGTTTCAAGGGTTGAGATTCGTTTGCGTAGGTAGTCTGCACGCTTCGATTTGTCCGGGTTCAACCGGGCTTCGAGGTTTTCGATCTCGCGTTGAACCGTGGCCAGGCGCGAGGCGGTGGAAGTCATGTGTTCGTCCTCTAGACTATCCAGAAAATGGAAAGCCTTCTGAAGGGCATCGGTGGCGATCAGCCTACCCTCTCGCTCGACTACCAAGCCGCGTTTCAACCAGTCGCGCAGTTCCGCTCTCGCCATTGGCATCTGCTCCCCGGCGACAATGCCGAATTCATCATTATTCGCATGCTCTGCGAACATTTCGGCTAGTTTCTCGACAGCGTCTTCCCAACGCAGTTCGTCCTGGTTTTCCTCAAACAGGGGCTTCAGGCAGCCAACCACCAAAGGAGCACGCCTCGAGGCCAGCAGGACCCAAGAGGCGTTCACCCGGCGCATGCGGACAAATCTGCGGGAGCCTTCGGTGGACATGAACCGATTCAGCTAAGGTTGGTGGATGAAAGCATTAAGCAAATAGGGGACGTTCAATTTTCTGTTAAAATGCTAGAAGCCCGAAGGGCTGGATAACGGGATTAGAGGTAGGCGATTCTACGGATGTTAGGAAGGAAATTCTTTCCGCCGCCCGGCTTGCCACCCGGCACCACCGGCGAGGAGTAGAGCGACGAGGCGTGAGGTGCCGGGCGGCAGGACATGATTCGCCAGCCCGCTCCGGTTTGCTATATTGTTTCAGCGGCCTTTCTGCGTGCCAACGGGCTCTCTACCATGATCTTTCGCATTGTGGTATTTCGTAGGTTTAGTTCTCCATCTACAGTCAAAAGTTTTGGTGCATGGAATGTGGTGGCTAATTTGGCATTCAGATCGGCATTTACTGTTTGTAACTTCGGCGCATCGATGGTTTTCGCTGAGTTGGCATTCAGGGATCCGCTTACCGTTTTCAGGTTCGGCACAAAAAAGGTAGTGGCTAATTCTGCGTTCAGACCGCCATTTACTGTTTGTAGGTTCGGCGCACAGAATATGGTGGCTGATTTGGTGTTCAGTTCGCCTTTCACTGTTTTCAGGTTCGGCGCACTGAATCTGGTGGTCGATTCTGCGTTCAGATTTCCTTTTACCATTTTCAGGTTCGGGACATTGAAAGATGTAGCTGAGTGAGCATACAAGAACCCCTCAACCGTTTGTAACATCGGAGCATTGAAGGATGTAGCTGATTCAGCATTCAAGTCCCCCTTAACCGTTTGTAGCATTGGAGCATTGAAAGATGTAGCTGATGGAGCATTCAACCTGTATTCAACCGCTTGAAGCATTGGAGCATTGAAAGATGTGGCTGAGTCAGCATGCAGCTCCCCCTCTACCATTTGTAGCATCGGCGCATTAA
>CAIYYV010000312.1 GCA_903930425.1 Akkermansiaceae bacterium
CCATTGGAAAGGGATTGCGAAACACAAACGCCAAAATCTATCAGGCGATCGTTTGTCACCACCATCCGCAGCGCCACCCTTGTCGTTGCCTGCTGAACCGGGCCGATCCCTTGAATCGGCCACCAGAATTGCGAGAACGTCTTGGTTTCGTAGGGCGTGAGATACGAAAAATCCGGCTGATTGTCGGTGTAAACCCCCGCCATCAGTTCGATGTATGGCCCGTTCGTGTCCGTCAACTCGCGGTCCCACGCATGGCCGAATGCATGATCACCCCAGGTCCATTGTTTTTTGCCCGGTGCGATGTGGCGGTTCGCGACATGCACGAAGCCGCCATCCGCCTTGAAATCATACCCGCCGAAGAAATCGAAACGTGTCTGGCAAACCATATAACTCGTCGGAACCGGAATGTTCTTATACCAGCTCAGGTCATTGGCGCCCGGGCGATTCTGATAGTCCACGCCGTAATACGGATTCATTGCTTCAGGAAACGACGATATTGCGCGCAC
Organism: Akkermansiaceae bacterium; assembly: GCA_903930425.1. Lineage (GTDB taxonomy): Bacteria > Verrucomicrobiota > Verrucomicrobiia > Verrucomicrobiales > Akkermansiaceae > Luteolibacter. The sequence goes on from CAIYYV010000312.1 coordinate 507, forward strand.
CGCGTGGTCCGCGACATAGCCCACGTCCGGTGGGAAGAACGATTGGTATTGCTCATGCACCATCGCCGCGACGTTCGCCCACCAGAGAAAAGTTTGGGTGAATGGAGTTCTGTTATACAAGCGCGCCCGCAACTCGATGAGCGAGGATCCAGGCCGCAAGCGGATACCGTGCATGCCTTTGAGGCGGTTGAGCGGGTCATGCTCGCTCAACCACACTGTGCGTGCGCCATCCTCCTCCTCTTCAATCCACACATCCGCCGGCATGAAGGTTCCCGGTCGATGGTGTTGCGGCCAGTTGAACTCGACTCCCCCGGAAATCCACGGACCCGCGAGACCGACAAGCGCCGGCTTGATCACATCCTGCCGGTAGAAGAAATCATAGTCGTGGTTCGTCTTGTCCTGCCCGATGAAAATGCGCCCGCCGATTTCCGGCAGCATGACGAGACGCACAAACTCATTTTCCAGACGCGCGGATGGATAGGTCACCGGCTGCGGATCATCGAACACCTTGTCGATGAAAGGAACGGGATACACCTTGCCGGTAGATCCCTGATAGACGCGGTTCTGGAAAAAAACCGGGTTCTTTTCAGGGGCACCGACCGGATAGGTCGGGATGACGAGGGGTTCAAGTATCGCGGCGACAGACATGGCGCAAATGGGCTTCGAGATGGAAAGAGTCACTCGGCTGGGCGGCTTCAATCGACCAACTCACGCTCGATCTGTTCGAGGCTTTTTCCCTTCGTTTCCGGCAGCCCGAAAAACACCAGCAGGAATCCACCCACACAAATAACCGCATAAGTCCAAAATGTGTTACCGGCACCGAAACTCGCCTTCAAAATCGGGAAGGTATAAGTCAAAATGAAACACGCGAGCCACAGGAAAAACACCGCAGTGGACATGGCCGCGCCACGGATGCGGTTCGGAAAGATTTCCGAAATCACCACCCAAGTCACCGGCGCGAGTGTGGCGGCATAGCAAGCGATCGCACCCAGCACGAGTCCGAGCACCGGGCCGCCGAGAATCGAATGGTGATAGCAATAGCCGACCAGCGCATAGATCACCGCCAGAGACGCCGCTCCAAACAACATCAGTGGACGACGACCGAGTTTGTACACCACAGCCATCGCCACCACGGTGAAGACCAGATTCACCGATCCGGTCCAGGCGATGTTCTTCAAAGTGTCATCAATGCTGTAGCCGGCGGATTGGAAAATCTCGCCAGCGTAGTTAAAGATCACATTGATGCCGCACCATTGCTGGAAGACTGCGAGCCCAATCCCTAACAGAAGAATTTTAAAGGTCCGCCGCTCGAACAAGGCCCCGAAATCCACCCGGCCATCCGTCTCGTTGCGCAGCGTGGACTCGATCGACGCGACTACTTGGCGCGCATATTGCGCGCCGCCGATTTTTGAGAGGATGCAAGACGCTTTCTCGGAATGGCCGTTCTTGACCAACCAGCGCGGGCTTTCCGGCACGACGAGCATGCCTAACAAAAACAACAACGATGGCACGGCTGTGATTCCAAACATCCAGCGCCAGCCACTCGCTTCATTCCATGCGAGCAAACCGTCAGGCTCGGTCACCCAACCCATCCAATGCGGAAACTGTTTTGCAATGATCAGATTCACCACCTGTGCCAGCAACACGCCGATCACAATCGTGAATTGATTCAACGAGACCAAGCGCCCACGCATCGCCGAAGGCGAAATTTCCGCGATATACATGGGCGAAAGATTCGACGCCAAACCAATCGCCACGCCGCCGAGCATCCGCCAGCTCACAAAGCCATTGAACGATGCGGCCATCGCCGTGCCGACAGATGAAATGGCGAAAATCACGGCGGCTAAAAACAACAACCGCTTGCGGCCAAAGCGATCGCTCAAGCCGCCCGACATCAGCGCACCCACCAAACATCCGATCAGCGCGCAACTCTGCGCCCAGCCCTTGTCCGAGGCATTCGCCAATGAGAAAAACTTTACATAAAACGGAGCCGCGCCGCCGATGACGACCCAGTCATATCCAAACAGCAAGCCACCGAGCGCGGCGGTCGTCGCGATGAGCCAGAGGTAACCGCCATGATGGGCGGCGGGGGCGATGGGATCTTTTCCGCCCGTTGCGATGGTGGTGATGATGGCCATGGTATGAGGAATCGTTACGCCAAGATGGCGGGTTGAATTTCACGTATGTTAGACTGAAACCCGGGACGATAGCCATGGAACATCGTAGGAAATTTATGGACATTCCGTGGTTTTCAGCGCATTCTTTTGGGAATGCAGACCACCTCAACGGAAAAACGTCCCGACGGTTTCCCGGGGCAGCGACTGGTGGTCATCCCGCCCGCCATTGCTATCGAGGCATCCCGCAGGCCGGTCACGCGTGATCTCTGCCTCACGCACATCGGCACCTTTGTCGCAGCGGGCAATCATTATGTGGAGCGGCCGCACGGCACCTCG
>CAIYYV010000313.1 GCA_903930425.1 Akkermansiaceae bacterium
CAACCTCTACGCCTCAGTGAAAAACCAGAAGCCGTGGGTCCGCGTCGGCATCAGCCCGTTTGGAATTTGGAGGCCCGGCGTTCCCGCAGGTATTGAGGCAGGCTTGGACGGCTACGAACAACTCGCCGGCGATTCGCGCAAGTGGTTGAAACAGGGTTGGGTCGATTACCTCGCCCCTCAACTCTACTGGCGGATTTCTCCCGAAAAACAAAGCTTCACAGCCCTGCTCGCTTGGTGGCGCCAGCAAGGAAACCGCCCAGTTTGGCCCGGCATCGCCACCGCACGTATCCAGTCGTCCGAAGACCCGGGCCGACCCGCCACGGAAATTACAAACCAAATCAAGCTCACGCGGCAAATCGGCCAGCAATCGAACGGTCACATTCATTGGAGCGCCAAAAGCCTGCTCACCAACCGCGGTGGCATCGCCACCCGACTCGCCAGCATTTACACTCAACCGGCCGCCGTCCCGCCCATGCCATGGGTGAACCGCACCGCTCCACCCGCCCCCACCCTCAGCGCCAACGCCGGATCTAACAACACATCGGTCCGCTGGTCACCCGATGAAACCACCTCGAAAATCGCAGTCCAAGCGAAGATCGGCGGCACTTGGCGTACACTCAAAATCATCCCCGCCAATGCCGGACAAGTCACCATTCCTCGGGTAAATGCCATCGCCGCGACCGCGCTCGACCGCTTCGGAAATGCCAGCGCTCCAAAAGTGTTAGTCCTGCAATGATTCCGGCCTTGCCACGTTGCCGCCGAATGCATTCACTTCCGGCCACTTCCTCATCCTGCCTGTGAAAGCCCACGAAATTTACACCTCCGTCGATCCCGTCCTGGTCACCCAAATGCTCGATTGGTTCCGCACTCATGACCGTAATGTGTATAAGACCACCGTCGCCACCCTCGCGGGAAATCGCAAACTCCGCCCGATCTTTATTCAGAAAAAATCACTCGCCGATCAATACGCATGGATTCACAGGACATTGAAACTCCATTCCTGTGACACGATCGGCGCACAACTCCTTCAGGCCTTCCTGATGTCCGCCCAACAACCGATGCTCGCCCAGTTCTGCGACGGCATGGGCATCCACCACGATGGCAAGGGCTCTGTCACCGGCGACCTACCTCCATCCCTCGACTCCGAACGACTTGCCGCCACCATCGATCTCCTCATCAGCCTGTTCGATCCGAAATTACTCACTCTCTATCTGCACTGCTTCAATCTCCAGCACCCGGGAGGCTGGCCTGAACTCACGACCCAACTCGAATCCAACGAGCGCCTCGTGCTGGCATAGAATCGCGCATGTAACCCATCGAGGAGTGGCCAAGCGACCGCATCCTCTCCACTCTCGCTCCCCATGCCCAAGGTTTATATCAAAACCTACGGTTGCCAAATGAACGAGCGCGACTCGGAACAAGTCGCCCGCATGTTCATCGAAGGCGGCTACACCATAACCACGGACGAGTCCCTCGCGGATGTCATCCTGATCAACACCTGCTCGGTGCGCGACCAAGCGGAACAAAAAGCACTCGGCAATATGGGCCGAATGATCCACCACACACGCGATCGAAAACACGTCGTTTATGGGTTCATGGGCTGCATGGCCCAGTCCCGCGGCAAAGAACTTTTTAAGACTCTTCCCAAATTGAATCTCATCGCTGGAACCCAGAAATATCATAAGGTGTTCCACTATGTGCACTCCATTTTGCAACAGCGCCTCACGGCCCGCATGGACGATCCGTCCCTCTCGCTGCGCGGAGATCACGTCTGCGATATAGCCGAAGAACCTGATTCACAAAACACCATCCGCGACCACCTGCCAAAACCTCAGCAGGCCTCAGCCTTTGTCTCCATCATGCAAGGCTGCAATATGCGCTGCTCGTTCTGCATCGTGCCCGATACGCGAGGCAAGGAACGCTCACGCCCCATCCAGGATGTCGTCAACGAAACCCTCCACCTCGCCAATCACGGCGTGAAGGAAATCACGCTGTTAGGCCAAATCGTCAATCTCTACGGCCGCACCGAATTTCTTCGATCCCATGGCAAGTCGCCATTCGTTCAATTGCTCGAAGCCGTGCATGAAATCCCCGGCATCGAACGCATCCGCTTCACCTCCCCCCACCCAATCGGCTACCGGGACGATCTCATCCAAGCCTTCACATATCTGCCAAAACTCTGCCCACATATCCACTTCCCACTCCAAAGTGGCTCCGACCGCATCCTCCACGAAATGCGCCGACCCTACAAAAATTCCACCTTTGTCGACATCTGTGAGAAAATGAAAGTCGCGCGACCGGGCCTTGCCATCACCACCGACCTGATCGTCGGCTTCCCCGGCGAAACCGAAGAGGATTTCCAAGCCACCCTCAATACCGTCGAACACCTCCAATTCGATAACGCCTTCGTCTTCCGCTACTCGCAACGCCGCAATACTCCGGCTTCAGAAATGTCCGGCCAGCTCACCGAATCAGAAAAAGAAAACCGCAACCAACGACTGCTCGAAGTCGTCAATCGCATCGCCATCGCCAAAAACGCCGCGCTCATCGGCACCCGCCAACAAGTGCTGTGCGAGGGACCTTCCAAGACCAACGCACGCCGCCTCACCGGCCGCACACCCCACAATAAAATCGTCATCTTCGAGGGCAACACCCAACAGCACAAAGGCAAATTGCTCGATATCCAAATCGAGCAATCCGGCGGGTTCTCGCTATTCGGGAGCCCCGCATCGATCGGCATGCCATGACCGCCGATCAACGATAATAATAGCGACCGTGGCGGTAATATCGATGACCTCGATAGTGATCATTGTGGTCATTGTGGTTATTGGCGATCGCATAACCAAGCGCCCCAGCAGCCACGGCACCGGCCACCGCAACTCCCGGATCCACCGACTGCACGGGACGGCCGTGTTTGTCATAAGTGGTCTGGCAACTCATGCTGGCACCCAGAGAAAGCCCCAACACACACAACGCGAATCCGCGTAACCGCACAAACAGTATGGATTGTTTTTTCACAAACACTTTTTTTCACAAAACATCCATGGCATCAAGTGATTTCTGAGTTTTCTTTCTGGGGTTTTTCGTCGGTTTTTCAAATCCCTGCCGCGACCGGGTTGCAACCGGCCAAACCGATTAAACTCGGGTTTTCGCACCTGACTCCCCATTCCGCTTGCCGTCGCAATTCTGTGCCGTAACATCCAACCTTCCAGTAGCTCCTCCGCGAATGAACCGTATTTTTGTAGAAAAAAAACCCACCCACAACGCTGAGGCGGATCACCTTCTTCACGACCTCCGCACATCGCTCGGGCTCCCCGGACTGCTTCGTGTCCGACTCGCTCAGCGCTACGATATCGACGGCCTCAGCAAGACTGAGTTCAACGAAGCTGTCAGCCATATTCTATCAGAACCGCAGGTAGATGAAATCTCCAGCTCTTTAAAACTCGCGCCAAACGAGCATGCATTTGCCGCTGAGTATCTCCCAGGACAATTCGATCAACGGGCTGATTCCGCCGCCCAGTGCGTCCAAATCCTCACCGGCAAAGAGCGACCCGTCGTTCATTCCGCAAAAATCACCATCCTCGAAGGCTCCCTTTCCGACATCGAAATCGCCCAAATCAAGGCCTATCTCATCAATTCCGTCGATTCCCACGAGGTGCCCGTCGAGCCAGTCATCAGTCGCCGAGAACCCGCCCGCCAAAAGGTGTCGGCCCCTCCCCCTGTCGTCATTCTAACCGAATTTGCCACACAAGAACCCTCTCAAATCCGCGCCGCATTGGGCCTCGCCATGTCCACGGACGATGTCGCTTTCTGTCAGTCCTATTTCCGCGACGACGAGCAACGCAGTCCCAGCATCACCGAAATCAAAATGCTCGATACTTACTGGTCCGACCATTGCCGCCACACGACCTTTCTCACTCAAATCCAGGATGTCACTTTTGATGCCGGTACCGGCCCTGTCCAACGCGCCTGGAATACCTACCTCGCAGTCCGCCGACAACTCGGCCGCGATGACACGCCCGTCACCTTGATGGATATCGCCCTCATCGGCCTGCGCGAACTGCGTGACACGGGCGAACTCGATAACCTCGAAGTATCCGAGGAAGTCAACGCCGCCTCAATCGTCGTTCCTGTCAAAATCTCCCGTTTAAACTCTCCCATTGCAGCTCCTCCCACGCCACCGGAACCGGAGGAGTGGCTCGTCATGTTTAAAAACGAAACCCATAACCACCCGACTGAAATTGAACCCTTTGGAGGCGCGGCCACCTGCCTTGGCGGATGCATCCGCGATCCGCTGTCCGGCCGAGCCTATGTCTATCAGGCCATGCGTGTCACCGGTGCTGGCAACCCTCTCTCGCCCTTCTCTGAAACCCTCCCCGGCAAGTTGTCTCAAAAGAAAATTTGCCAGACCGCCGCGCGCGGCTATTCGTCCTATGGCAACCAAATCGGATTGGCCACCGGTCAGGTTGCTGAAATCTATCACCCCGGCTACGTCGCCAAACGCCTCGAAATCGGTGCCGTCGTCGCCGCCGCACCGCGGTCCCAGGTGTTTCGTGGCACGCCCGCGCCCGGGGATGTAATCCTCCTCATCGGCGGCCGCACCGGCCGCGATGGCGTCGGCGGTGCCACCGGTTCATCCAAAGAACACACCGAAACCGCCCTGCAAAACTCCGCCGAAGTCCAAAAAGGCGACCCCCCTACCGAACGCAAAATCCAGC
>CAIYYV010000314.1 GCA_903930425.1 Akkermansiaceae bacterium
ATATAGCCAATGTGATAGCCGCAGCGCAGCAATTCCAAATCCACCTCGAAGTGATAGTCCGGCCACGAAGTCCTCCAGATCCACGGTTTTCCAGGTGCGGAGACCTCGGGGGACACCACATATGCCGCATGTTGTCCATTGGTGAAGTGATGTTGGGGATAGCCATTCCATTTGGCATCTTGGACAGGGACCGGCGGGACGGGAGTGGCCGTTGTCTCAGGTGCGGTGTGAGCAGGCAGAACGATGACACCGATGGAGGCTAACAGAAGATGGCGCAGAATGATCGTCTTCATAAAAAATTTTCCGAAGTCGACCGGTCGTGTGGAACTCGTTACGGTTCGGCATCCCTCGAGGCGTCCGCTTCCATCTGCCTGCAGACCTTGATCATCGCCTCTTGACTGACCTGCATGAATCCCTGGTGCGGACGGTCAAGGTCCTCAATGAGAAGAAATATCGACGAGAAAGCGAGTGCCAGCACGACCGCGATGAGCCTGCTTCTGCTCAGAGTGATGCCCGAATAATAGCCAATGGCGGCCATCGAGAAAAACAGGATCGAGTAAAGCACCAGCCAGATCGTTGCCGGGATTCTGTTGGAGAAGGCGATGGTCATCCTCTTGTAGTGCTTGTCGACCACATCATTCAAGGACTGCAGGAACAAGCAAACGGTGTTGGAATTCACCTGCTCGCGTGAAATCCTCACCCCGATGGTCCAGAGCGCGTCCTGAATCTGCTCGGTGCGAGAAAGGGCCTCCGGAGTTTGGTCACCAGGGTGCAGGGAGGCGTTCATTCTGATATCCGCATATTCACGAAGCAATTTGTGGATGCGGACCGTGTCCGCCTTATCTACCAGATCCGCCCTGAGGTAGGCCGTCCTGATGGCATTCGCATCTTCTATCACAAGCGTTTTTCTTGCTTCAAAACGATTTCCAGCCATGCCGAAAGTGAAGGCCAGCATGAATGCCAACAGGCCAAGTGTCGCCCCCACCATGGTGCTCACCGGCGATGTTTGGACATGCCTCCCCTCGTGTTTTTTGCCGAGCAGATATCCCGCCTCAACCGCCAGCATCACCAGCGTGAGGGTCAGTGCAAATACCGCCCACAGCGGCAGGGAGTCAAGAATGGTGACGTGCATGATATAATGATCTTTTAAGCTACAGGCAGCCTCTTCATCGGGCAATCCGCTGCAGCGCAATCAATAGCTGCCCGACACGTATTGCCAAGGACTATTCTGAGAGGCATCTTACTTGAATCCACGTGCCCTGGTCACGCAACGCCAGGGATTTCTTTTGTCAGCCATTGCCAGTTGACCGCAACTTCCGCAGGCAGCGGGGGTTCAGACAGGCATGAATCGCCTGGCAATGCCGTCGTAAAGTTGTGTCACAACCCCGGCAAGGGCGGCCCCATGGAAGAGGCAATCATCCAACTCCCCTGAGCAAACCCACAATGATATGAAACCCATCGTCCACTGTCTCACCGCAATTCTGTTAGCCTCCAGCCTGCACGCCGCCCTGCCGTATCCCGTCGTCGATACCGGCCAAAACAAGTGTTACGACAACCGGGGCGAGATCGCTCCGCCGGAATCCGGAAAACCCTTCTTCGGCCAGGACGCACAGTTTCATGCGAATCCGGCGAGTTATACGTCCGCCGCAGACGGCCTGACCGTGCTCGACAAGCGCACCGGCCTCACTTGGCAGTCCAGCCCGGACACCGATGGCAACGGCGTGCTCAACCGGGCGGACAAGCTCGCTCTCACAGCCGCTCGCGAACTGCCCGCCAAACTCAATGCCGCGAAATTCGGCGGCTTTGCCGACTGGCGCCTGCCCTCGATCAAGGAATTGTATTCGCTTTTCAACGCGGCTGGTATCGACCCGAGCGGTCCGTCTAACAGTGACACCTCCGGGCTCACCCCCTTCATCGACAAGAAATTTTTCAAGTTCGCCTATGGGGACACGAGTTTGGGCGAGCGGCTCATTGATTCCCAATACGCGTCCAGCACGAAATACGTAGGAAAGGGCGCGCGTGGGTTTGACAAGCTCTTCGGGGTGAATTTTGCCGATGGCCGCATCAAGGGCTATGACTTGCAAATGCCCGGCGGTGGCATGGAAAAAACCTTCTTCGTCCAGTGCGTGCGCCGCAATCTCCACTACGGAAAAAATGACTTCCTCGATAACAAAAACGGCACAATCACCGACCGCGCCACCGGACTGATGTGGTCCACGGCCGACAGCGCCAAAGGCATGAACTGGCAGGACGCCCTGGCCTGGGTCCAGAAAAAAAACACCGAAAAATTCCTTGGCCATGCCGACTGGCGGCTCCCGAGTATCAAGGAATTGCAGAGCATCGTGGATTACACGCGTTGTCCCGACACCACGAATTCCCCCGCCATCGACCCGGTTTTCAAGTGCTCATCGATCACCAACGAAGGCGGCAAACCCGACTGGCCCTGCTATTGGTCGGCAACCACTCACCGCGGATTCCAAGGCGGCGCGGCCGCCATGGTTGTCGCCTTCGGCCGCGCTGCGGGCTGGATGTCCGCACGCTCCATGGCGGGCGGCCCGCCTGAACGCCGCGGGGGTGCCGGTGGTCCTCCCACTGGAATGACCGGTGGACCACCGAGTGGAGCACCGAGTGGACCACCGAGTGGACCACCGGGTGGACCACCGGGTGGAGCACCGGGTGGAGCACCGGGTGGAGCACCGGGTGGAGCACCGGGTGGAGCACCGAGTGGAGCACCGGGTGGAGCACCGAGTGGAGCGCCGAGTGGAGCACCGGGTGGAGCACCGGGTGGAGCACCGGGTGGAGCCACCGGTGGAGCACCGAGTGGAGACTATCACTTTACGGATGTCCACGGTGCCGGTTCCCAACGCAGCGATCCGAAAACGGGCGATCCCGCACAGTTTCCGCACGGCCGCGGCCCACAGGGCGATGTCATCCGCATCTTCAACCATGTCCGCTGCGTGCGCACCATGACCCCTGTGCCACGCTGACCCTTTCCGCACTTGCGGGTAATCTATGCTCTGCGCGTAAAGCGCGTCTAACAGGCCGCCAACCGCCTCTTGGTCATGGATGCGCCTGTGATGATTGCATGGGGGCGCTTCTACGCCGAACACCAGCGCGCCGGGCGCAAGCTTCCTCTCATGGACAGCCTTCTCGCCGCCACCGCGCTCCAACATCAACTCACCATCGTCACCCGCAACACGACCGACTTCCCCGACGACGTGCCCGTGCTGAATCCGTGGACCGTTTGAGAGGGCATGGGCGGCCAAGTCGTCCACACGTGGCCCATCGGCACCAACCCGCACTTGTTAGACAATGGCAACATCCTGGACGCGGCCAAGGACGACCCCAGCGGGTTCCAAGGATTTAGGGAAGTCGATTGGGACGGCAAGACGGCCCTGGGAATCGACACCTATCAGAAACGCCGCCCGCCCGGCATCCGCCCACAACGCAAAGACGAAGGCAGACCCGCCCGGAATGACCATTCTTGAGAAGGCTGGACGTCCAGTAATCAGAGATGCGGGCGAGACGCCCGCGCTCCTTGAGACGGCAATGCATTTGCTGAAGAATGGCCCAGGCGCTAACAGGACGCCATGCGCGCTGCATCCTGTCAAAATGGGCACACACGCTTCTTTTTTCTGAATTTTCACAATTCCAGGGAAACAATGTCGGCACCTCCGGTGTTTCTGATGCGGTCCTGTGCACACGTCCCGGTTCTCGCAATTTTTAAATTCCCACATACCCGATGAACACCGCGTTTCCTTCCGCCAAGCGCCTATCCCTTCTTTCTCTAACTGAACTGATGCTCGGCTCACTTGCCACGCTAGGCGCAGCCACTCCAAAGCCGCCCAACTTTGTCGTCATCCTCGGTGAGGGCCACGGATGGAGCAGCACCTCGGTGCCAATGGATGATGCAGTGGCGGATTCGAAGAGCACATCGATCCGCACCCCGAACCTGGAGAAATTTGCAAAGGAAGGGATGCGCTTCTCGAATTTTTATGCAGCCTCGCCGCGCTGCACGCCATCTCGGGCCGCCATTTTGACGGGCAAGAATCCGGCACGGCTGCACATGACCTTTGTGGGCGACGGCAGGAGGCCAATCGACGGAAATGTTAACGGGCGGGTGCTTTCGCCCTCGGCATTAATGGAGCTTCCCGCATGCGAGATCACGATTCCTGAGTGTCTCAGATCGTCCGGTTATACGACGGCGCACTTCGGCAAATGGCATCTCGGTCGGGTCGCCCCGTCGGAGCACGGCTTCGATGAAAGCGATGGCGCAACCGACAATGGCGGGCCGGACAAGGTCATGAACCCGCATCCCAAGCAACTCGATCAAATGACCGAACACGGCATGGATTTCATGACGCGGGAGGCGAAGGCGGGCAAACCGTTCTATCTGCAATTATCGCACTACGCGTCGCGTCAAGCTGGAGGCGCGAGTCCCGAGTCGCTCGCCAGCGTGAAAAGCTGGGGTGGCAATTTGAATGAACGCCAGCTAGCAGAAGCGGCCGCCGATTTTGATCTCGACCTCGCATTCGGAAAATTGCTCAGGAAGCTCGATGGACTCGGCCTGACGCCTAACACTTATGTAATCTTCACCACCGACCACGGCACACCGGGCCGCAATCCCCCATTCGCCGGCGGCAAGGGCACGGTTTTAGAAGGCGGCCTGCGCGTGCCATGCATCGTGCGCGGCCCGGGCATCCAAGCGGGCCTCTGCTCGCACATCCGGGCCAGTGATGTGGATTTATTACCCACCATCACAGCACTGGCAAAAATCGCAGGACCTAAGCCATCAGGCGTCGATGGCGGCAGCTTGGCATCGGTTCTAACAAACGGCGGCAAGGGCACTGTGATCCGTCCTCGCGAGGAATTCGTGGTGCACTTCCCGCACTATGATAGGGATACCGCCGGCCCGGCATCCGCGATTCTGTTAGGTGATTTCAAACTGATCCGCATTTATGAATCCGGAGCGCTCCGACTCTTCAACATTACCAAGGATCCCGGTGAACGGAACGACCTCACCAAGGAGTTGCCAGACAAGACCAAGGAGTTGAACCAGCGTCTCACCAACTATCTGGTAGATGTCAACGCACAGATGCCAAAGACCAATCCGGATTACGACCCGAGCAGGCCGACCGAACTGCCCGAACCGATGCGCGGTGGCGGCAGGCGCAGGGCGCAGCCATGAGCGCCTGCAAGAACATTGGGGGGCGTCGGCATCCTGCCGGCCGTGTTTGGCATCCTGCCAAGCGCTCTTCTCGTCAGGCCTTGAACCGATGTTATGTGATTTGCCTGTTAGGCACCGCGCTGGTGACACCTGTCGCCGCCGAGAAACCCGCGCGCCAGCAAGGCGGTTCGAGGCAGCCCGTTCAGACGTCGACAGCCAGCGAGGTGCCGGCGCACGCATTTGATGTGATCCTAGGCAGGCCTACTGGCACTTCGATCACTGTCAGCGTGTTGTGTTACAGCGACGCAGAAGCATGCATCCGTTATGGAATACAGCCCGGGAAACTCGCCCTCAAAACACCCGCGCGCCTATTTAAAAAGGGCGAACCCGCGACGATCGAGTTGTCCGGTTTAAAACCTGACACGTGTTATTACTATCAACTTGAATGGGCGCAGACGAAAAGTGGTGAGGCCTCATTCCATACGGCCCGGCCGCCTGGCGGCACCTTCACCTTCACGGTCACCGCGGATTCACACCTTGATGACCGCACGGTTCCCGCTCTCTATCAGCAGACACTCACCAACGCGCTCGCCGACAAGCCGGATTTTCACATCGATCTCGGTGACACGTTCATGACCGAGAAGCACGCGAACCGCGAGGCGGCCGCCAAACAATACCTCGCACAACGCTATTACCTCAGCCCGCTCTGCCAGTCCGTGCCCTTGTTTCTCGCGCTCGGCAATCACGATGGTGAAAACCCGAGCGGTCGTGGCAACGATGCCGAAAGCACCTCCCTCTGGGCCAAAGCCATGCGCAAGCGGTATTTCCCAAATCCAGAGCCTAACAGCTTTTACAGTGGCGACACGACGGCACACCCTGATGCCGGGCTGCTGGAAGATTACTGCGCATGGCAATGGGGGGATGCCTTGTTCATCGTGCTCGACCCATACTGGCACACGCGGAAACCACGCGGCAAAGGCGATTCATGGAGCCACACATTGGGCGACGACCAATATCAATGGCTCAAACGCACACTGGAAAACAGTCGGGCTAAATTCAAGTTGGTCTTTATCCATCAGTTGTTAGGAGGAGGCGGAGACGCGTGCCGCGGCGGAGCAGAATCCGCACCCTTATACGAGTGGGGAGGGCAAAGTGCCGATGGCAGCGGCGACTTCAAACAGAACCGCCCTGGCTGGCCCCTGCCGATTCACTCATTGCTCGTTCAAAACAAGGTGAGCATCGTATTTCACGGGCACGACCACTTCTATGCCAAGCAGGATCTGGATGGGATGATCTATCAGGAAGTCCCACAACCCGGCACGCCCGCCAATGGATCCGCACCACGCTCGGCCGCCGAATATGGATACTTGGATGGCACGATCCTCGGTGGCCCCGGCCACCTTCGGGTCGGCATCTCACCCCAACAAATCACGGTCGATTGCCTTCGTTCTGCAGTCTTGCCCCAAGACGGAACCAAGGTCACAAACCGTCAAGTGGCGCATGCGTATACCGTCCCTTCCCGATGAAAATCCTCACCGATTCCATCCAAAATCCAAATTCAACAATCAGAAATCGGCAATCTGAGGCATAAAGCCGCTTGGATCGCAGACTGTCCTGGCCAGCCAATCGGCTGGGGCAATGAGATGCCGGTCAATTTATGCTGGTGCCGCAGGCAACCCGAACTATGGTGCCGTCCCCGAGCGGGAATTATGGCGATCAACGGAAAACGACTGGCTCAAGCGTGCGCGAAAGCGGCGGACGACATCAAGGCGGAGGGCATCCGCGTCTGGGATATGCGCGGGGTGTCGAATCTCACGGATTTCGTGGTCCTCTGTTCGGGCAACTCAATGCCCCAACTCCGCGCCATCCTGCGCGATGTGGCCGGAAATATACTGGAATTGCACGGCGTGAAACCCACGCATACCGAGGGAAAGGCCGACACCCGGTGGGTTGTGTTAGATTTTATCGATGTGATTGTGCATGTGATGGACCAGGAATTGCGTGATCATTACGGGTTGGAGGAGCTCTGGAAGGGCGCGAAGGAAGTGAGTTGGCAGGCGGGAACCTGAACCCGGCGCGATCGGACGCCATGCCGTTTCCTTCCATGCGCACATGCCGGCATATCGCCGATCGACCTCTCCGCTTTTCCGCCGCATCGTGGTCCGTGGGATAATCCTGCTTGATGATCCTCAAAATTTCGATAGATAAACCTCGTTCCCGTTGTTCACTCGTGTGTTGATTGCAAAACCATCCCAAACCTGTGTTAGAACTCAAGGAAGTCAGTTTCACCATTCGCAAAGACGGCGAGGAAGTCCCGCTCGTTGATTGCGTGTCGCTCCGCGTGCCCAAGGGGCACTTCATGGCCATCGTCGGACCCTCCGGTTGCGGAAAGACGACTTTATTGAAAACGATCGCCGGTCTCAATCCGGAGTCCGGTGGTGCCTTGTTTTGGGACACGCGCAATCTTTCGGAAGATGGCGATTTTTCCCCTTCGGAAATCGGCTATGTGCCGCAGTTCTCGATCGCTTACGATCCCCTCACGGTCGATGAATCGGTGGAGGCCGCCACCCGCCTGCGCGTCCGCTCACCCAATACCGAAGCACTCGATTCCCGGATCGATCGGGTGCTCGAAGAAACCGGCCTCACTGCCATCAGTGACCGCCAGGTGAAAGTGCTTTCGGGTGGACAAAAACGCCGTCTCGGACTGGCCATGGAACTCGTTTCCGATCCGAAAATCCTGCTTTGTGACGAAGTCACGTCGGGTCTCGATCCTCGCTCCGAACGGGAAATCGTCCGCTTGCTGCACGATCTTTCGCGGAAGGATGGGCGGATCGTGCTTTCGGTGACCCATTCACTCGCGCACTTGGAATTGTATGATTCGATCCTTGTGCTACATGAAGGATGTCTCGCGTTTCATGGCCCGCCCGAACAATTGACCCACTATTTTTCGGTCCACGATACGGAGGAGGTTTACCCCCGCCTTGCCACCCAGCCATCGAAACGCTGGCAGGCATCGTGGCAAAAACACAGCGCGTCCTATCAGAAAATGCTCGACCATAACCGGAGCCGCCTGATTGCCAGCGGCGGTTTGCAAATTCCGGCACCCGATGCGCCTCCCCTCCCCGTCACCCCCCCCGCCCCCGAATCCCCTCAGAACCCGGCCGCCGCAAAATCCGCAGAGCCCCCGGCACCTCCGGCACGCACCCCTTCGTCCGATGCACCCGAGCCCTTGCATCTTCCCGGATTTTTCAGCCAGTTCGCGACCTTGCTTTCCCGCCGTTGGAGGATTTTCTTTCGCGACCGCGGCCAGGTCTTCCTCCAGTTGGCCATTCTGTTGTGCTTCCCCATCCTCGTCACCTTGTTCAGCGACAAGGCATCCGGCAACATCCGCCGATTTTCCGACACTCGCCAGACCGATGTCTTCGTCGCCATTCAAGAGCAACAAAGCGTCAGGGCCGATCAAGCCAAAGTCGGCTCCGCCGTTTCGGGCATTATCATGTTCCAGGTCGTCTTGCTCTCGCTGATGGGTTCTAACAACTCAGCGCGCGAGATCGCCGGCGAACGCCCGATTTATGAAAAAGAAAAATTCGGCGGCTTGCGGCCCTCGGCCTATCTTGCGTCGAAAGTCGTGTTTCTCTCGTGTTTGGTGATGATGCAGTCGTTGTGGATGGCGTTTTTCGTGAATTTTTTCGGGACGTTTCGCGGGGATTTCATCGAGCACGCCGGGTTTTTGTTATTGATCAATGCGTCGATGACTTTCATTTGCCTGGCGATTTCCGCCTTGATGCGCACGGCCGAGCAGGCCTCCCTGTTGTCGATTTACCTTGTCGGATTTCAATTGCCACTATCAGGTGCCGTGTTGGCCTTGCCGGAAAAAATCGAGGCCTTCACCCGCCCATTCATTTCGGCCTACTGGGCGTGGTCGGGCTCGGTTGAGGCACTTCAAACCCAGGTGCATGACGCGGTGAAGTCCGTGATCGACACCGGATTGTCCGCTCAAAACGCCTGTATTTACGCCCTGGCCGCACACATCGGGGTCGCGCTGATTGCGGCCTGGGCGGGTGCCTGCAGGCCCCAATGGGACTGAGGCGGATTATTACCCCTCGATTTTACCAAGTTTCCGAATAAACTGTGCCCAACCCCACATCGCACCATGGCCCGTCGCGCAAGTTCACGTCTCAACCCAGGCATCATCATCGGTGCCGTCGCCGCCATCGCAGTGGCGATCTTCGCCGGCAAATCCCTGCTTGGAAAAAAAACCTCCTCCTTCGGCGATGTCTCCGCTCTGGGCATGGATGAATTGTTAGAAAATGGCAATAGCCTGCGCGGCAATGAATACATCGTTCAAGGTCAGGTGGACGAAAAACTCCAGTGGACGACGGACCGTGGCCAATTGGTCAGCGTGCGCGTTGAAACTCCCGGCGGTGACGAGTTTCTCGGCATCGAAATCCCCGCAGAATTCAACAAACTCAACATCGACACCAAACAGAAATATGCCTTTCGCGTGAAGTTCCGCCAAGGCGGAATTGCCGTCGCCACGGGCGTGAACCGCCTCTAATTCTAACATTGAGTGCTTGCATGAAAAACTGGATCATCGGATTGTTACTTTTGACGAGTTTGGTTCACGGGCAGGTGTATACACCGCCCACCGCCGCCGCGCGCCAACCCGCAGGACCACCGCAAGACACGGCGGCCGCACCCGCGAAGGCACCCGCTGCCAGCCCTTTCGGCCAGGAAATCCCGATGCTGGATCCATCGGCCGAAACCATCACCGTGGGAGGCGTCACCATTCCGTTAGGAGACAACCGCCTGCTCAAGGCGCGCTTTGAAAAATACCTCAGCCAACCACCGGAAAGCGACGAGGCCGCCGCGCAATACCGCGCAACGATCGCGAAAATTTTGGGGACGATTTCACCGTTTCGCAGTGCGGGTCCGGACCTTTATTCGGCCTTCAAACTGCTTCCCACAGCGTCGTCCTATCCAGGAGACGCCAATCTCTGCGGGTCTCTAGCAGAATCCATCTACATGGCCATGCTCGCCAAGCAGGACGTCAACGGCCTGAAAAAACTCAACCTCACCATCGAGGGTGAAAAAAAGGAGATCATCATGCAGGGCGATTGGAAGGCCCGCCATGAGCGCGACAAGGAACTCGGCGGGGATCCGAAATCCAAGAACAAAAATGCGCCCGCACAAACGCCAGGCACCGGCGTGGTTTCACTCCAATATGCCGACATCTTGCGCCGCATCGCCGAAATTGAAGTCCTCAAAAAAGCCAACATCGTCCGCACTGAAGCCCAAACACTTCGCACCAAGGCGCAATACCAAGTCAGCATGATCCAGTGGTTTATTCAACGCCGCTACGAACACGTGCTCATGGCCGCCCGCTTCTATAACCAAATCTGGAAAGATGGAGATGCCACCCTGCGCGTCGATAAAGACTCGGATGTCTCGAAGTTGTTTTCCGAATCCGTCGGTGTCAGCCCAACCGTCGCTTCTCTCGATTCCCTGTCGAATGAAGCCATCCGCGAAGTCGCCAAATACGTCGAGGCCTTCGACCTCATGCTCTCCCGCGACGAACTGCACTCCGCCGCCCAACGGCTCATGGAAGCCTATGCACTCGGCGAATACCTCGCGCCAGTCGCCACCCTGCCACTGGATAAAAAACGCCGCATCGCCAATTATGTCCGCGACCTCCACGAGCTGTATGGCACGCTCCAAGCACGCGATTACACCAAAACCAAAGAACTTGCCGCCCGCCTGAAATCTGCCGCGAAGGATTTCCCATCGTCCAAGGTGGACAGCGCCATCGCCGCCTACACGCTCGCGTCCGACCTCGCTATCGAAGAGGCCAAGGCCCATCTGTTAGCCCGTGACAGCGAAAAAGCGGCGGACAAAATCCGGGCGGCCACCGAGATCTGGCCGACGAATCCGAAGCTCTCCGAGTTCCGCAGCCTGATCACCAGTTCCAGTGGCTTGGTCGTCATCCGCAATGATTTCGACCGACTCTTGAGCGAAGGAAACTTCCGCGAAATCGCCCGCCGCCAATACGAAATCGCCCCCGCCATCCAAGGCGATGCCACCCGCGAAGACGCCTTCAAACAAATCATGACCAACCTCATGAAAATTGAGGCGGCCCTCGGCAAAGCCGCCGAGTTCAGCAAGGTCGGTCAGAACTACGCCGCTTGGGAACAACTCGCAGAACTGCGCGAACAATTCAAGGATGACCCGAAACTCGGCCGGGAGCTCGAACTGTTAGCCCCTAAAGTTGCGGATTTCACGAAGGCCCTCGACAAGGCCCGGCAATTTGAAAACCGCAGCCCGAAACAAACCGGCTCGGCACTTTCATGGTATCTCAAAGCCCGCAGCATCCACGCCCAAAGCAAACTCGCGGACGATGGTGCCAAGCGCCTCGTGCATGAAATTCTCCCTCCCGATAACAACTCGCCCACCGCCGAGACCCGCGACGAGAATCTCTAACAATCGCCCCCCGTGGCCCGCGCGGCCATTCAGGCACCCACCCGCGTCTCAACCGCTTGCGCAATTTGTAAAAGCCGGGCCTCACCCAGATGAGGGCCGAGAATGTGCAACCCCACTGGAAGCGCAATCCCACCGTCAAAATCCGCGACGCCACAAGGCACGGAAATGCCGGGAATGCCGGCGAGATTCGCGGAAAGCGTGAAAATATCCGATAGATACTCGTGAAGCGGGTCGTTCGCGAACGCCCCGATTTTGCGGGCGGGCGTGGGAGCCACCGGAGAGAGGATGGCATCGACCTGCCGGAAGGCGGTTTCAAAATCGCGACGAATGAGCGTGCGCACTTTCTGCGCACGACCGTAGTAGGCGTCATAGTAACCGGAAGATAATACATAAGTGCCGAGAATGATCCGGCGCTTCACCTCCGCCCCAAATCCCTCCTCGCGCGATTTCTTGTAAAGATCCAGAATGTCACACGACGTCCCACTGCGGTGACCGTAACGAATGCCGTCAAAACGCGATAAATTCGATGAGGCCTCCGCCGGCGCAATCACATAGTAAGTCGCCACCGCGTGCCCGGCATGCGGCAACGAAATGGAAACAATCTCCGCTCCCTGCCCGGCAAGATTCTGAATCGCCGCCTCCACATTTCTCCGCACCCCCGGATCAATCCCCTCCCCAAAGTATTCCTTCGGCACTCCGAGCCTCAGGCCCTTCACCCCGTCATGAAGAGAACAGAGATAATCCGGAACCGGCACGTCAAGACTCGTCGAATCGAACGGATCAAAACCGGCGATCGCCTGAAGAACGAGCGCGGCATCCTCAACCGTCTGCGTGAGTGGCCCGATCTGATCCAGCGACGAGGCAAAGGCAACCAGTCCATAACGCGAAACACGACCGTAAGACGGCTTCAATCCCACCACCCCACAATGCGACGCCGGTTGCCGGACCGACCCGCCCGTGTCCGATCCAAGAGCGGCAATGGCGGTGCCGTCGGCCACCGCAGCCGCCGACCCCCCAGAGGACCCGCCGGGAATGCGCGCCGGATCGTGCGGGTTGCGCGTCGCTTGCAGGGCCGAGTTTTCAGTCGATGAGCCCATGGCAAATTCGTCCTGGTTCATCCGCCCGAACGGAATGGCCCCGGCATCGCGAAGCTTCCGAATCACCGTGGCATCATACGGTGAACGATAGTTTTCTGAGAGAACCTTCGAGCCACAGGTGCACGGCTGGCCAAGCACATTCATGTTGTCCTTGATCGCTATCGGAATACCTCCTAACGGCAAGGAAAGATCCACCCGCGCAGCCTCCGCCAAAGCGCCCTCAAGGTCATGCGACAAATACGCCGCGGTCCGACCATCACGAATCGCAATCTCTCCCGAAAGATGATGAAGAATGCCCGCGGAAGTGATCTCTCCCGCAACAAGTTGACGGCGTAACGATGCGAGGGTCATGTGAGAAAAAATGAGAAATGAGAAATGATAAATGATAAAAGTGGCATTCAGAGATCACGCATCCGTCACCACTTTCGGCACGCGGATCTGTCCCTGCCCCTGGTCGGGCGCATTCTGCAGCACCGCTGCCTGACTCAAACTTTCATGCGGAATATCCTCCCGCATCCGACCAAATAGAGGCGAGGAATGCGCCGTCGGCTCGATCCCCGTGATGTCCAGCGCTAAAAGCGACTCCGCATGCCGAAGAATCGCCTCCAATTGCGGTTGAAAGATCGCCACTTCCTCGTCACTCAATTCCAAACGGGCAAGATTGGCAACATACCGAACATCCATCTGACTGCGCGACATGCCCCAACGTCTGGAAATGCCACCCAATTTCCAAGCGCCAAATCAAAAGAATGTCACCATCACTCAAAAATACGTCCGCTCCCATGCATCCGCCGCTCCAAAAACACCCGCCCCACGCTGCACCCAACTCACATGACTGTTACAGGCGGCAGGCAGGAAGGGCGGCAGGCAGGAAGGGCGGCAGGCAGGAAGGGCGGCAGGCAGGAAGGGCGGCAGGCAGGAAGGGCGGCGGGCAGGAAGGTCGGCGGGCAGGAAGGGCGGCGGGCAG
>CAIYYV010000315.1 GCA_903930425.1 Akkermansiaceae bacterium
ACCTCGGCGGAATCGACGATGGGGGCAGCGGATATTCTGCAATCCCGACTGTAACAATCACCAACGCAGCCGGAGACACTAACGGAGCCGACGGGGCGGCGGAGGCGGTGATTGCAAACGGAAAAGTCACCGCTCTGATCGTCACGAATTATGGAAACGGACTGTATTCCCGACGCCCGATTGTCACTATAGCTCTGCCGACGGTTTCCACCGCCACCGCCACAGCGGATATTTCGGGCGGACTCGTTACCGGTTACACCGTCACCGATCCCGGCGCTGGCTACATGGCGGCCCCGGCAGTCATCGTTGCAGCCCCTCCAAGTCCTACCACAGCCACTGCTACAGCCACGCTCACCGCGGGCGTCGTCACGGGCGTCACCGTCACTGCCGGTGGGAATGGCTACACGGAAGCTCCTGTCGTCGCCATCGCACCGCCAGCGGGCACCTTGGCCACCGCCGCCGCCACCGCAGCCATATCGGGTGGAGCCGTCACCGGGCTGACTATCACCAACGCCGGGAGCGGCTACCTCACGGCACCCACCGCCACCATCGCAGCGCCGCCCGCGCCAGCGCCTGCCACCGTTTCCGCGGTGCTCACCGCCGGAGTCGTCACCGGCTTGGCCATCACCAGCCCCGGTAGCGGCTACACCGCCGCGCCAACCGTCACCATCGAGGCCGCCCCCCTGAAATACATCGGCACCGCCAACCTCAACACCACCGCCCTCAACGCGTTGTTTCTGATCGATGGCAACACCGCCAACGATCCGGCCGCCATCGATCTCACGGCAGAGTTCACCTGGCAACTCCCCGACGGCCCGCCGACTTCCACTAAATCGTTCCTCCTCTCCGTTGAAAACGACGTGGTGCGCGACGGCGAGGCTGCACCAGTCCCAACTCCTACCGCGGATGTGTGGCTGGAATCCCAGCGTCCGGCCGCCACCATCTCAATGTCGGCTCCGGTGGATGGTAGCCTGCAAAGGGAATCCCTGACCGTCACTGGAACGGCTACCACCAGCGGATTGTATAAGGTCACCATGACAGGATTGGATTTGGGCACTGCCTCCCCTGTGGAACTGATGGTCCAATTCGAAACCGGCCAAAACTCAACCGCTTGTGCCACCGCCATCGAGGAGGTGCTTCTTTCCAATTCGTGGATCACGGATGCCTACCTGATCGACCGGGCAGCCAATGTCGTGTATTTCAATCGCAAAGTTGACGCGGAGCTCGATGCCACGCTCAACATGTCCCTCGCCAACGAAGATGGCGGCGGCATCAACAACGTGGCATCGTCCGCCCTTGAATCGCATGTTGCTGGAACCCCCGGAAAACTCGGGCAGTTTATCATCGTCTCCGCCGATGGCATTTACATGTGCATTGCCGAGACTCCCGAATACCGCTGGAAAGGAATCGCCTCCATTTAAGCCATGACCGCCGCCATCTACCCCACAGAGCCCATCTACGCCGGAGACACCTGGCCGGGCATCCCGTCCATTTCCATCCGCCCGAACGGCGAGATTCCGGCTATTTCCGTAGCCTCCGCCAAGCTCATCTTTTTCAAAGCCGAGGACGGGCCGCAATCCCCATCCCTCACATTGACCAGCCCGGATGAAATCACCCTGGTGGATGCCGCCGAATGGGAACTCGACATCCCGCCCGTCATCCTCGATCTCGCTCCGGGCGAGTGGACGTTCCGGTTTTCCACCTCGGCGGACGATGCGGAGCCTTCTCAGGATGTGATTATCAGCGCCAGATTTGTCATCAGCGGCGAGGCCGGTGATTTCGACAGCGGGGATTTGATTCCCGTCCCCGGATTCGACGGATCCCATTTTTCGACGGACGGCGAGGAAGCCGAGTCGATAACTGGTGAGTGGTGGTTTCTAGGAACCGAAGGCGGTATTTGGAGCGTCTATCGATTTGTAGATGGCACCCTTACCAATAACTGGACATCACAGACCACCAACGCAGCTCCGGATCTTGCCACCTGGGCCGCCGGCATCACAGTGACGGCCGTCCGGACAGACCCTGTCATTGGTCCCGGCACGGTGCGCACCTGGATTGTGGGCACCCTCCAAATCCTCTGATCCGCCATGGCTACGGTCATCAACCTCACCGTCCCGGCTCCGGAGCCGATTACCGTCAACCTTACCGGTATTTCGGACTCTCCCGTCGTCTTGGATCTCACCACTCCGGCTGCCCAGGTCATCACAGTGATCATGAGCCAGCCAGCAGGCTCTCCAGTCACCATCGAAATCGCTGAAGCGCGGCCGGGTGCGGATGGCGCGCCGGGTAACCAAGGCCCTCCCGGCGCGGCCGGTGCGCAAGGCATTCAGGGACCGGCTGGAGCGGCAGGTGCGCAAGGTATCCAGGGACCGGCCGGCGCGGCAGGATCCGGACTGCCGTGGCTGGTCAAAACCGAGACCGAGTTCGCCGCCCTTTCGCCGAAAGACGAGGGGACGATTTATGACGTTCTAATCGACCTGCCATGATCCACGTCGGCAACCGCTACCCAGCGCGCCTCTTTCGCGGCGATCGCAGAATCCACCTGCTGTGCAAAGGCGGCCGCCCGATCTACGTGTCCAACGAGGCTGCCAAGGCGGGTGCCAAGGCATGGCTCGACGCCAACGTCACACACCGGGTGGTGATGGTGGATGACTCCAATGGCTACTGGTTCGATTTGGAAGTGATCCTCCCGCCTGATTTCGCCGGCAACCCAACGGATGGCTGGTCCAACGGCACCATTCATCTCGGGATGTTCTGGTCTGACGATCTCGTATCATGGAACGCTGCCGGCGATGGCTGGGCGTTCTCGCCAGGAAAGGAGACTCCAGAAACCATGGCGAACGGCTGGAAGAAGTGGTTCGTCCGCTGCATTTCGGTGCCGGTTTGGTGGAAGTCGATGCTGATCGACCTGACGGCGGTGTCCAACAGATACGGGAAGGCGATTACCGGCCTCACCATTTACCGCACGCCGGTGAGTCTGCCGAACTACCCTTACGACATGCCAGGGGAGGCTGCGCAGCTTCAGACCGACCTGCGGGCCGCGGGCTATGCGGGTGCCACGGTATCTAGCGTTTCCGCCCCCCTGACGGTGCAGGTTCGGAACCACACGTCGAATGGTGCTGCCGTGTTAGCCGTCACCCAATCGGGCACCAACGTGACGGCCGTCGCTGATAATGGCGTCACGATCGCGCTTCCCGGCTACCCTTATTCCATGCCTGGTCAACGGGCCACGCTTCAGACAGCCCTCCGCAACGCCGGGAAGTCCGGTGCCGTTGTGATGTTGTTTGGGGATGAATGGACGATTTTTCTGCCGAACCGGACCGCTACGGGCAATGTCCGCGATTTCGCTGTCACCTTCACACCTGGTGATCCATTCCCGACATGGGACATGTTCGGAAACTACCAGGGCGAAGCACTGGCAAATGTAGTCAATGGGGCATCGCTCAATGTCCGCACGCCAACCGGAGCTCCGCTATTGGAAGCCATGAAAGCATTTGCCCGCATCGGCTTCATCAACATTCCCACACTGCCATGAACTTCAACCTCGCCAAGCTGGTTTTCGACCATTCCATCACCATTAACCTGCCAATCGGTCGGCCGCGCATCGGAACGATGCCGACTCAGTTTGGAGAGCGAACCATCACCGAACTGGATTGCTGCTTCACGCTCAACACCGTGACTCGGACCATCCATGCGGAAATGCCGCCGATTCCTCGCCCGTTGCTCATCTACGGTCCGGCCGACTTCGCGGCGGCGGCGGCCGACACCCCGGAACAACACGTCGAGCGAGTCCGGTCGATCCTTGGGGAAGATCCGGTCATCACCCTTCAGGCCCTCGCCAATGGTGATCCGGTTCAACCTCCGAAACCTCGCGTGCCTCCAGAAATCCCCAACTGGCGCGCCAAGGCCATCCTTTCCCAGATGGGCATGCTTGAGAAAATTGAAACGGCGATGGAGTCGCTCCCTGAACCACAACGAACCATCGTCACCCTCGCATGGAACGGAGACGCAAAGTTGGCCAGGAACGGGCAGACCGTCATCGCGCTGGCTGCCGCCCTAGGCCTGTCCTCTCTACAAGTGGACGATCTCTTCGTGGCCGCCGAGGCGATCCAAGTGTGACATCCGCCGCG
>CAIYYV010000316.1 GCA_903930425.1 Akkermansiaceae bacterium
GCCGGACCCATGCAGGTATGGTTGCCGCGTTCTGTGGGCACCTCACAACCATTGCCGTGACGATTTCGTCTCTACGCTTGAAGAGGAGGGACGCTACGTGCGAGACTCGTGCCCGATAGCCACCGCAGCACGCCACTTTTTGAGTCTCCCGAATTCCACCTGTCATGCTCTTCAGCACCTACACGTTCCTGCTTTTGTTTCTGCCGCTTACGCTATCAGGTTTTTTCTTACTTGGGCGCATCCATTGGCGCTTGAGCACGACGTGGCTGACTGGTTGCAGCCTGGTTTTCTACGCCTGGTGGAAGCCTGATCCCGACCAACCGTGGACGCCGTGGTTTCTCCTTCTTGTGATCCTGTCATGTGCCGGAAATTACCTGTGTGGCGATGCCATCACCAAGACCACCGGCCCGCACAAACGTCGTGGCCTTGTCACGGCTGGGGTGACGGTCAATCTTTTGCTATTAGTTTATTTCAAATACTTAGGGGTTTTCGCCGTCTGGTCACACGCTCTAACACAATGGCCGCAAACCATCCCGCACTTAATCATGCCGCTTGCAGTGTCGTTTTTCACCTTCCTTCAAATTGCCTTTCTGGTTGATGTTTATCGAGGGGACAAGACTGGCTACGGCTTCGGGGATTACCTCCTTTTCGTGACCTTTTTTCCCCATCTTATCGCGGGTCCGATCGTCCATCATCGCGAGTTGATCTTGCAGTTCAAACCGCGCATCACAAGATTCAACCCCCGGTATTTGGCGATCGGTTTGACCGTGCTCGCGCTTGGCCTATTCAAGAAAGTGATCCTTGCCGACAATCTAGCGGATACGGCAACGCCCATATTCCAATTTGCCGCCGATGGCACCCGGATGTTAACGCTGGGCGAAGCATGGATCGGTGCCTTGGCTTACACCTTTCAGATTTACTTCGATTTTTCTGGATATTCTGACATGGCGATCGGCACCTCATATCTTTTTGGCATCAAGCTTCCACTGAATTTCGCCTCCCCCTACAAGTCTGCCAGCATGATCGATTTCTGGAGGCGCTGGCACATGACCTTGTCGCGGTTTCTCCGCGATTATCTTTATATTCCGTTAGGTGGGAACCGCAGCGGACTGATCCGCCGTTATGCCAACCTCATTACCACGATGCTTCTCGGTGGGCTCTGGCACGGTGCGGGCATCACCTTTGTGTTGTGGGGAGCCCTTCACGGGTTCTACCTCTGTATCAACAATGGTTGGATCGCCCTGCGCGAGAAACTTGGCTGGCGTCCCCTGCCCAGGGTTCTGGCGGTTTTGATCACCTTTCTTGCCGTGGTTTTCGCATGGGTTCCCTTCCGAGCTGGCAACTACGAACTCTCCTCATCCGGCAATGCCAAGCTGGCGTGGAATACCACGGCCCGCTTTTACAAAGGCATGGTCATTCCGCAACCCGGCCCGCTATGGCCAACCCTTGCCGATGGGAACATCATGAAGGCCAAACGCGCCATCCGCCCGCTCCTCTATGGAATGATCATTTCCTTTCTGTTACCTAATACCCAGCAATTCCTCGGCCGCTTTTCGCCTCACTTCCGCACGGCCCGGGAACCCGTCCGCTTGGGTCGCCGGCGCTGGTGGGGGTGGCGGCCTGTCCCGCTCGCCGCTGCGTTTATTTTCCTCCTGCTCATCATCGTTACTCTGGAAATGGATCGAGGCAGCGAATTCATTTACTTTCAATTCTAACACCCTATCCCAAGGATTTTCCGCGTCATGTCCCGCCGTTATTTTAGCCGATTCATCCGTTGGCTCGCCATGGGGATGGGGGTTTATTTCATCATCACGGCCATTCTATCGATCACCGTCGATCCATGGCGCATCAATGGCACCCCACTGGCCATTGATGCACTGGATGGCGTCCGTGAAATCGGCAATACCGTGCGGGTGGGCAAGGCGGCACTGGCCAACCGTGGTCATTGGAAAATCGTTATTCTCGGATCATCACGAATCGAGATCGCGCTTGATCCCGAGCACCCGGCATTTCATGGCGAGCGTGCGGTCAATCTTGCGATGCCCGCCGCCAATCTCTACGAAACGGTCCCTGAGGGAAACTACGTTCTGGATCGCAATCCACAGATTCAAACTCTCATTTTGGGCATTGAGCCGGACGATTTGTATAGCGATTACGACAGCCGCAAATACACCGGATTTTACCAATCCCCATTCGCGGATAACAACCATTCGATAGAACGCGGCATCAATCAGGTGATTGGCGGGCGGGCGCTCATGGATTCGCTATTCACGTTGCAGCGGTATTTCCAAGGCCATGCACCCGAGCGCAACCCGCTTGGCCGATGGCTTGAGCCGAACTATCCGGTAAACCTCCGCGAGTATGTTGAGTCCACCTTTCATGGGGGTTATGAAATGGCGGCTGACCAATGGAATTTGCGACCGCAGATCCTCCACCAGCCAAAAGTCAGATTGCTGGCTGGCTTGATTGGCCGTGTCCGTCAGGCGGGGATCAGAATGAAGATCGTCATTCCGCCCCGGCATGCGTTAAGCCAAATCCACCCGACTGCAGACCACCCGAAATCGATCGCATGGGAACCCGGTTTTCGGTCCCTCATCGAGATTTGCAGAAAGGCCAATGCCACCCTCGCGAAAGGACCGCCGGTCCAACTTTGGTGCTTCCTCACCTTTAACCCTAACACCTCGATTGCCATGCCTAGGCCCGGCGCGTCGCCGCGCCAAATGCCCGGATGGTTCGATTTGGGCCACAGCAAGAAGGACCTTGGCGACCTCGTCCTCAACACCGTCTTCGCCGGAAGCCCCGGTGTCGCCGCCACTCCGCCCGTCGGGGTCAATCTGCTAGATGTCGACTGGGCTGCCTATCAGGCTGCTTGGATCGAGGGGCACCGGGCTTACTGCGCCACACAACCGCAAGACGTGGCATGGTGGCGCGGCCTCATCGCCCGCTCGACTGACCAGCGTAAAGCCACTCGCTCAGTTGCCGAAGGCGACCCATGATGACGCCCGTTTTCTAACAGATATCCGCTCTATTCCGGTGGCTGTAGAGAGGCGTGACTGTGACGTGCACACCCAGAATATGCATGGGAAGCCAGTCGACAGTAACAGTTTCCTCGATGCGATACATAGTCAGGCGCACGGTGGCCTGACTGACGGCGCCTTGCATTACTCGACGACGCGGGCCCGCGGTTCGCGAAGGACCGTGTTCGCGGCGCCGGCACAGGTGACGAACGGGCCGCCTTCGAGAGGAGCCACCCCGGTGAAGGCGACGTCAGGCATTTCCGACGGGCGGCCTGCTAACGGAAAATCTTTGCGCAAGGGGAAAAACGGGTATCCGTCCCACATTAAAATGCGCTTCAGATTCGGATGACCTGTAATCGGAATCCCCATCATGTCCCACACCTCGCGCTCATGCCAATCCGCGCCGGCCCACAGATCCGTCGCCGTGGGGACCGATTCGTTCTCGGCCACGGCAGCCTTCACTCGCAGGCGCTTGGAATCGTCCACACTCGCCAGTTCATACACCATCTCAAATCGCGGGTCGTCCTCAAAATGGTCGACACTGGAAATATCTAACACCATTTCGTAGCCTAGGTCATTCCGGCACTGCGCCAGGACGTCGTGCAATGCGGCAAGCATGACGCGTACCGTTTGTTCGCCGCGGAATTCCACGACTTCGAGGATGCTGTCGGCAAAAATCTCACGGAGGCGGGACACGTCGGATGCGGAGGACATGGCGGGAAATGGATCAGGAAAACGAGTCGAAGAACACTTTCTTTTGGGCCAGGGTGGACTTCTCGCCCTCAATCTTTTTTTGAAGCACGGTCAGGCCTTCGATCAAGGCCTCCGGGCGGGGCGGACAACCGGAAATATAGACATCCACCGGGATCAATTGATCGATCCCTTGCAGGACTGCATAACTGCGATACATGCCGCCACTCGAAGCGCAGGCACCCATCGCGACGCACCATTTCGGCTCCGGCATCTGGTCCCAAATGCGCTTCACCGCCAAAGCCATCTTGTATGTGACCGTCCCGGAAACAATGAGCACGTCCGACTGACGCGGCGAAAACCGCATCACCTCCATGCCAAAACGCGAAATATCGAAGCGGCTCGAAGCCGTGGCCATCAACTCGATCGCACAGCAGGCGAGGCCCATCGGCATCGGCCACAAGGAATTTTTCCGCATCCAGTTGATGGCGGCATCGACGCGCGTGATAATGGCATTGCCCTCGATTTTTGAATCGTAGGCGGTGTGCACGGTGTTTGGAGAAAGATTGCCCATAATGCGCTGTGGCTGCGTGGCACTTTGCCGACCGCTTGCAGCTGCCTCAAGCGCATTGTGAAAAAAATAACGAGGGTCCCAGCCGCAGGGTGATCGGGTGCAAGTGGGCATGTGGGGCGGATCGCCCGTGTTTCGTCAGGGATCGCGCCTTGATCCGATGCGATACAGATGGGTGCGTGAGCGGAGGATCAGCGAGTTGTTGAAAACTGCGGGCGACGCCATGAATCCGTCATCCAAATGATTATTGGAGAGGAGCTGATAGGAATCCGTGGCGGCCACGACGGGAATCTCGCCCTCTTCACCGAAGAAATAGACACGCCCGTCGGCGTAGAGCGGCGAGGCGGAATACGCTCCTGCGATCCGTTTTTGCCACAATGCCTGGCCGGACAGGGCATCTACGCATGAGATCATCCCGCCATCACTGATCATGAAGATCCGCCCGCCAATGAGTATCTGTGAGGAACGCGTCGGCACATTGTTGTCAAATTTCCACAGCACGTGGGTATCCGTCACGTCTCCCCGCCCGTCCGCACGTACGGCGAAAAGTTGAAACCCGCCTGCGGCCGACGTCGCATAAATCTGCCCTT
The DNA here is from genome assembly GCA_903930425.1 of Akkermansiaceae bacterium. Lineage (GTDB taxonomy): Bacteria > Verrucomicrobiota > Verrucomicrobiia > Verrucomicrobiales > Akkermansiaceae > Luteolibacter. Next base: position 4,869 of record CAIYYV010000316.1, read on the forward strand.
GCCAGAAGAGCGGCAAGGCTGCGGCATTCATGCCACCGCTGCGCACCCGCCAAAGCTCTTCCCCCGTCGCCGGCACATAGGCAATCATGGCACCGGCACTCGGACTCACCAGTTGCGGCTTGCCGGAAACCGAAATCACTGCAGGTGTCGAGTACGCCTTGTGGGTATCCCCTTTCTCCATGTCGTAGACGATGTTTCGGTCCCGCTTCCAGGCCGTCTTTCCGGTCAACTTGTCGAGCGCGACAAGGTATTGCACATCGGATCCGTCAAACGTGAGAACTAACAAATCCTCGACGAGAATTGGCGACGATGCGGGACCCCGAAAATGGTCGCAGGAAAAATCCTGGCGTGTCCAAAGTGTTTTGGCGGTGGCGGTATCGAGACAGGCTGTGCCATGTGCGCCGAAATGGAGGTAGACCCGGCCTTTTTCAATCACGGGTGTGGGGGTTCCATAACTATTCATGGGATGGCAAAACTGCGGCTCGCTGATCCGGAACACGACGACATCATGCAGCACCCTGCCCGACTCTGCATCGACGCAGAGCGCACCCAGCTCTTTTCCATCCAGAGTGGCGGTGGTCATCCAGATCTGCGAGTCCCAAACCACTGGTGACGACCACGCCTTGCCATGCACCGGGGTTTTCCAGCAGACGTTCTCGGACTCGCCAAAACTCACCGGCAAACCGACCGCCAACGATTGGCCATTGGCCCGAGGCCCGCGAAACTGCGGCCAATTCTCACCACCGCGCACCGGAGCGACCGCGCCCGCAATGGCCACCACAATGCAGATGGCACGGCGCACCGTGCAGGGCAAAATGGGAATCGAAAACAAATACATCGGATGAGTTGTTAGTAAGTGGTGTTGCGGAGTTTCTATCCGTTAGGCACCCAGTTTCGGGTCGTAGTCCTTGGGTGCCCTGACGATTTTTTCAATGCCATGTTTGGTGACGAGGTTACCGGCACTGGACCGGCCCTTGATGCCAAACTCGGCGAAGTGGAGCGGGCGGATCAGGTTGCGCATTCTCAAGGCTGGCTTGAGGTGAACTAACAACATCTGCGCCGAGCTTTCCTCATTGGATTTGTGAACAGCAAAATAGAGGACCCGGCTGCCGGGCGTGCCTTTGGTGAGATCGTATTCTTTATCACGGGTCACGCCGCCGATCGCAAAGCGCTTGGCGAGGATCGCCCCGTCGCGACCATCGCGATAGATCATCGAATAGATCAGGTCCTCGTCCTTGCGGAACACGGCCACCCTCAAGGGCCGCTGACCCACAAATCCTTTTTCAGCGACCTTCATGACCCGCACTTTCCCGTCTTGCGTGAACGAAATGATGTCATCAATGGTCGAACATTTCTCGACCGGTTCCCCGTCTTTTTTCAACCCGTAACCCGCAAAACCATTTTTGACATCCAGATAGAGGGTCTCATTGGCGGCGGCCACCTGCATGCGGTCCACGCGGTCGAACGAGGCAATCTCAGTCCGTCGTTCACGGCCTTTGCCGTGTTTTCTTCCGAGTTCCTCATACCAGCGAATGGTGAACTTGGTGAGATTTCGAAGATTTTTGCCCGTTTCATCGATGTTTTTTTCCAAACCTCGGATTTCTTCATCAGCCTTCAATGCATCAAATTTAGAAATGCGCTTGATCTTAATTTCGGTGAGGCGCGCGAGGTCGTCCTCGGTGACTTCGCGTTTGAGGAGTTTTTTAAACGGCTTGAGTCCGTCATCGATGGCCTTGAGCACGGCCTGCCATGTCTCACATTCTTCGATGTCCCGATAGATCCGGTTTTCGATGAAGATTTTCTCCAGGGAGCTGAAGTGCCATTTTTCGGCGAGTTCGGCGAGTTGGATCTCGAGTTCGAGGCGGAGCAGGTCGCGAGTCTGATAGGTCGTTCGGCGAAGGATCTCGGAGACTCCGAGAAACTGCGGCTTGTCATCCACGATGACGCAGGCGTTAGGAGAGATGGGCAACTCACAATCAGAGAACACAAACAGCGCGTCGCGTGTGGTCTCGGCGTCCGCACCGGCCGGCAGATGCACGAGGATGTCCGCACTGGCCGCGGTGTTGTCCTCGATTTTCGCGATCTTGATTTTGCCCTTGTCAGCGGCGGCGACAATCGAATCCATCAACGCGCCGGTGGTGGTGCCGAAAGGGATTTCCGTGATGCGAAGCAGTCCTTTTTTCTCCACTGAAATCCGCGCGCGGACCCGCACCTTCCCCCCGCGCAGACCGTCTCGATATTCGGACGCGTCCATGATGCCACCCGTCGGAAAATCAGGAAGCAAAGTGAACGGCTCATCCCGCAACACGGCGATCGACGCATCTAGCAGTTCAAAAAAATTGTGTGGCAGCACCTTGCACGCCAAGCCGACCGCGATGCCCTCGACGCCCTGGGCTAACAACAATGGGAATTTCACGGGCAGGGTATCGGGTTCTTTACGCCGACCATCGTAGCTGGGGAGCCAGCGCGTGGTCTTCGGGTTGAAAACGACCTCGAGTGCGAATTTTGTGAGGCGCGCCTCAATGTAGCGCGGGGCAGCCGCTCCATCGCCCGTCAGCGTGTTGCCCCAGTTGCCCTGGGTATCGATGAGCAATTCTTTTTGTCCGAGGCCTACGATGGCGGCACCGATCGACTGGTCGCCGTGCGGGTGGTAATTCATCGTGTTGCCCACGATGCCGGCAACCTTGTTGTATCGGCCGTCATCAAGCTCGTCCATCGCGTGGAGGATCCGCCGCTGCACCGGCTTGAGCCCGTCATCCAAATGCGGCACCGCACGCTCAAGAATCACATAACTGGCGTAATCGAGAAAATAATCCGAATACATCGCTCCAAGCGAGGCATGCTGGTCCGGGTCGTGAGTCATCGTGACCGGATGCTTACCGGGCACGCGGCACCGACGCAAGCCCGGGCTGTAAGTCAGGGCAGAAGTCGGGCGGCGGCGAAGTGATCCCACAAAAAAACCCACGGACCGGAAGGACCGGCCCGCGGGCGTTGAATCGAATCAAGACTGTTAGGAATTATTCAGTGGGAGGAGCTGCGGGAGCAGGAGGAGCGCCTGCGGGAGGAGCGCCCGCTCCGCCTGGGCCGCCTGGGCCACCGGATTGGCCATGGCCTCTGCCACCGGGGCCTCTGGAGCCGAACGGGGATTTCGGCATTGCCGCGCGTTCCTCATCGCTGAGTTTGCCATCGCCATCTTTGTCATATTTCTTGAGCATCTCGGCTTGGCGCTCGGTCCGCATGGTTTTCTTTTCCTCATCACTGAGTTTGCCGTCGCCGTCCTTGTCATATTTGGCAAGCATGGCCTTCTGCATTTCGTCGCGTTTCGCCTTGCCGGCCTCTTGCATGGCCTTTTGTTCTTCGGGCGAAAGTTTGCCGTCGCCATCCTTGTCAAACTGCTTCAGCACCTCGGGAGGAGGTGGGCCGTGAGGGCCTTTCGGAGGCGAGGTCGGGGCTGTGGTTTGGGCGGAAGCGATCAAGCAGGTGCCGATCAGTGCGCCGAGGGTCATCAATGGGGTGGTTTTCATAGTTGGTTTAGTGGTGGAATGGGAGACCGGAACCGGTCTCATCTGGGCATCAAACCCAATTCGCAAACAAAGGTTGCGCGGTGTTTGATGGATTGAGTGACGGGAATGAGTTGCCACACGCGCCATGGCCGTCTTGGATTCCGTTGCGCATGGCCGACACCCCGATGCCTTCAACCCCGACCAAGGCGATTGTATTCGCCCGGCGGACTCTCAGCACTCTTGCGCTCTGGGCTTTGGTCGCTGGGGTTTTTGTGAGCCGTGGCTCCGTGGCTTACCTCGCACTCATCGGCGCACTCACTCTGATTGCCACCGTGGAATACTTCCGCTTGCTCCGTTCTGCAGGCGTGACCTGCTTTCCTCGCCTCGGAATCCTGCTCGCCGCAGGATATACCGGTGCCTTGTCTGTTTCATTTCTGCTAGGATCCCCCCCCACTCCGGATCTTGATTTCGTCGCCTTGTTTATCGCCGTAGCCGCATCCTTCGCGCTGCAACTCCGGTTTCCCATCCGCGGTCCTGAATCCCTGCTCGCCGTCGCAAGCCACGTCCTTGGCTTCCTTTATATCGCATTTCTTTTCAACTTCACGACTCGCCTGCTATTCCTCGTTTCCGGCCCCGATCTCAGGCCCGGGCTGGTCGGCGAGCACGGTGCGTTTCTACTGCTCTGGTTGCTGGCGGTCACGAAGTTCACTGACATTGGCGCCTACCTCATCGGCTCACTGCTCGGCCGCCACAAGATGATTCCACATGTCAGCCCCGGCAAAACCTGGGAGGGATTTGGGGGCGCGCTGATATTTGCACAACTCGCGGGTTGCGGACTCTTCGCGGCGTTCCCTAACAAATTCGCCATCCTTCACTCATGGCCCCATGTGATCTCACTCGGCTTTCTGCTCGCCTTGCTCGCCGTCATCGGCGATCTCGCGGAAAGCATCCTCAAACGCGCGCTCAACGCCAAGGATTCAGGGCGGATGCTCCCGGGAATCGGCGGCGCGCTCGATCTGATCGATAGCATCTGCTTCACCGCGCCTGCTCTGTATTTCTATCTGAAATGGATCCTGCTCCCCGCTGCATGACCGCCCCCCGCAAACGCCGCGTAGTTCTGTTAGGTTCCACCGGTTCCATCGGCACCTCCACCTTGAAGGTTGCCCGCCAATTGCCTGACCAGATCGAAATTGTCGCACTTGCGGCGTCACAAAACATCGAAAAACTCGCGGCTCAAGTTCGGGAGACCGGCGTGCGTCATGTGGCGCTCCATGACGTTTCCAAGGAGGCGGCGCTTCGTGTCTTGCTGCCGTCGGGGGTGACCCTTCACACGGGTGCGGCGGGCATGAGCGAACTCGCCACGCTTGCCGAGGCGGACATCGTGCTCATTGCGATTGTGGGCACTGGCGGGCTGCATCCGGCACTTGCAGCGATCGAGGCCGGCAAGGACCTCGCGATTGCGTCGAAGGAAATCCTCGTCATGGCCGGTGAAATCATCACTGCAGCCGCTCGCCGTCGCGGCGTCAAACTCCTGCCCGTGGACAGTGAGCACAACGCCATCTTTCAATGTCTCGACGGCCATAGTGGCGGGGAGACGGAGGTGGCCCGACTCATTCTCACCGCATCCGGCGGACCTTTCCGAAAAGTGCCCGCCGAGCAACTCATCACGGTCACTCCGGCTCAGGCGCTCCAGCATCCGACATGGGAGATGGGGCCTAAAATCACGATCGATTGTGCAACGCTTTTCAACAAGGGCTTGGAAATGATCGAGGCACGCTGGCTCTTCGATATTGGCATGGAACGCATCGATGTGGTGGTGCACCCGCAAAGCATCATCCACTCCATGGTGGAGTTCACTGACGGTTCGGTGCTCGCCCAACTCAGCCGCCCGGATATGTGTTTTCCGATCCAATACGCGCTGACATGGCCGCATCGCTTTCGCGGCGGCTTGCAAGCTCTCGATTTTAAAACCTTGGGCACTCTCGAGTTTGAGGCACCGCGCGACGTGGATTTCCCGGCCTTACAGCTTGCCCGTCGGGCCGGTCTCGCAGGGGGCACTTTGTCGGCGGTGTTCAATGCGGCCAATGAAGTTGCGGTGGCGGCGTTTCGATCGGGCCACCTTTCATTTCCGGGCATCTGGCACTGTGTGGGTGCCGTCATGGACGCCCACCAGGTCCAACCCTCATCGACCCTCGATGCCGTGGTCGCCGCCGACCAATCGGCGCGGCAGGCGGCCTCGCACTTTTGTGAAACCTCCTGTTGATGCTGGCTTTTTCAGATTCCCTCGCCCGTGCAATCCCCCTAATCTCCCTTTATGAAGCTCCTGAGTCCCCTTCTTGCCGTGATTCCCCTGCTGCTCGTCGCACAGGCCGCCACCTTGTCGCCCGAGGCCCAACGCATCGAAAAAAAGTGGCAAACCACTTGGGATCTATGGTCGTTAGAAACGCGCGTGGCCACCACGCCCGAAGCACTCGCCAAGGTGTGGAGCACTCGCCCCGACATCACTCCCTTTGCGCGGCAAATGTGGGATCTCATCAGTCCAGCACTCAACGACGAGGAGTCTCTCGAACCGGCCGCATGGTTTCTCCGCGTCGCCCCGGCACTCATCACCACCCAGGCCGATGGATCCACATCCCCCACCTTCGCCAAGGAAATCGATGCCATCCGCAAAGCGGTCGAATCCCACCACATGAAAAGCCTCAAGTTGATCCCGATGTGCCTGGCCCTCGCCACCACCCAGGACCCCCGGTCACTTGCCGTGCTCGAAAAAATCCAATCCCAGCATCCTGATCCCAAAACGCAGGGAGTCGCCGCGCTCGGGGCCGCCATCATCCTCAAATCCCTCGGCGATAATCCAGACCTCATGCGCAAACGCCTCACCTGCCTTCGCATGGCCATCATCCAAAGCTCCGACGTCACTGTCGACGGCAGCACGGTCGCCCAACTGGCCGAAGATGAACTCTACATCATCCGATATCTCTCAAAAGACCGCGTCGCCCCAGACCTCAGCGGCATCGATTCCGCAGGCCGCCCGCTCAAACTCTCGGACCATCAAAATAAAATCATCGTTCTGCTATTTTGGCGCAGCACCATGCAGGACGCCGAACGTGTTCTACAAATCACCACCCGCATGGCCCAAAAATTCCAAGGCAAACCGTTCATCATGATTGGCGTGAACTCCGACCCCTTGGAAAAACTCCGTGCCCTCGAAGCCGCCAATCAAACCACCTGGCCAAACCTATCCGATCCTTCTAACACCCTCGCCGCACAATACCGGATCGGCTCATGGCCACTCATCTATGTGCTCGATGGCAAACGGAAAATCCACTACTCCGGTGCCCAAGGATCGTTCGCCGAACTCACCGCAGAAGCCCTAATCGCCGAAATCAAACCCTCCGCCCGCGAGGAGGAGCCTGGCCCACCGAAGGCAAATCCCTAACAAGGAAAAAACGTTCCGGGCCTGACTAGACACCGGCCGCCGGCAGCCGCACCGTGAACGTGCTGTCGGTCACAGCGGTAGCAGACACGGCAAGGGCGGAGACCTCATCTATCGCTGGGGAAACCCCGCTGCCTATCAGCGCGGAACCATAGCCGACAAACAACTCGTCCAGCAACACGACGCCGAGTGGGTCCCCGAGGGCTCACCCGGCGCAGGCCATATCACAATCTTCAACAACGGCTACGACCGCGGCTGGTCAAGCATCGAGGAAATCATCCCTCCCACCGGTGCCAATGGCCGATATACTCTAACGGATGGCAAGCCCTACGGCCCGGAAAAACCGGTCTGGCACTACGAAGCGAAAAACCGAACCGACTTCTTCTCATCCGAAATTTCCGGGACGCACAGACTGCCTAACGGAAACATGCTCGTCTGCGCCGGAGTGATCGGCAACTTGTTCGAAATCACTCCCGCCGGTGAAACTGTCTGGCAATATATCAATCCGATGGTGCGCGGCGGCATCCTTGCTCAAGGCGAACTCCCCGGCAAGGACATGCGCGGCCACCTATGGAACGCGGTTTTCAAGGTCCACCGCTACGCGCCCGATTACCCAGGACTGAAGAGAAAGGACCTATCACCCAAGGGTGTCATCGAACTGCCTGCCTCACAA
>CAIYYV010000317.1 GCA_903930425.1 Akkermansiaceae bacterium
TCACGCCGTCCATCGCTGGCATTTGCATGTCGAGGATGGCGATTTGGAATGGATCGCCTGCGGCGTTGGCATCAGCCAACATGAGCAGGGCGGTGGGGCCGTCGGAAGCTTCCTGCACGCGCAGTCCCCAAGCGGCGAGTTGAAGCGAGAGCACCTCACGGTTGGTGGCGTTGTCATCCACGATGAGGAGGTGAGAGCCGCGCAAGGATTCCAGTTTCTGGCTGGATCGCGCCGCTTCAAGCGCTCTCTCGAAACGGATCTCAAACCAAAATTGGGATCCTTGGCCGAGCTCGCTGATGCAGCCGATTTCGCCACCCATGAGATTCACCAAACATTTTGAAATCGCCAAGCCAAGACCGGTGCCACCATAATGACGGGTGGTCGCGGTATCCACCTGCGTGAATTGATCAAAGAGCGTCTCATGCTTTTCCGTCGGTATGCCGATGCCTGTATCACTCACCGTGAAACGCACCTTGACGGTGTCGTCCGTGGCATCAACCAGACTGGCCTGCAGGGCAATCTCTCCGTATGGCGTGAATTTGATGGCATTGCTGGTCAGGTTGAGCAGCACCTGCCGCAAGCGGCTTGGGTCGCCGCGAAGTTGTGTGGGCACATCAGGGGCGACGGCGCAGATGAACTCGAGTCCTTTCTTGTGGGCCTGCATGGCCTCCACCTCCGCAGAGTCATCTAACAAATTCTCCAAATCGAAGTCGAGGATTTCCAAATCGAGCTTACCTGCCTCGATTTTTGAGAAGTCAAGAATGTCATTGATGATGGTGAGGAGGGATTCGCCGCTGGAGCGAATCATTTCGGTGTAGTGACGTTGCTCGCCACTGAGGCGGGTCTCCAGGAGGAGGCCGGTCATGCCGATGACGCCGTTCATGGGGGTGCGGATTTCATGGCTCATGTTGGCCAGGAATTCCCCTTTGGCGCGGTTGGCGCGCTCGGCTGCGGTGACCAATCGGGCCAGATCCGCTTCGTTGCGCAAGCGATCGGTGATGTCGCGAAGGATGCCGACGGAATGCCATTGGCCGTGACGTTGCAGGGCCGAAAGGGAAATTTGCACGGAGATTTCGGACCCGTCTTTATGGATGGCGCAGAAATCAATGGGATTGCCAATGGGGGCACCTTGACCGGTCAGTTGAAAGGTGGGAAAGGCCGCTTGATGGGCGGCATGGTAACGAGTGGGCACGATGAGTGTGTGAAGGTCTTGTCCGATGGCTTCGATAGATGTATAGCCGAGCAGGCGCTCCGCAGCCGGGTTCCAATACGAGATCCGGCCATCAGGGTCCATCATCAGGATGGGGTCTTGGGCGGATTCGGTGATGGCGCGGATCCGGGCTTCACTGTCTTGCAGCTCCTCGTGCTGGAGGAGAATGCCGACGTCGGTGCGGTGGATCAGGAGGTAGATAAAGGCAACAAGCAATGTCAAGAGCACCAGGAAAACCGGCGCGGCCCAGCCCATCAAACGCCAAAATTCCTGCTTCATGGAAGAAATGTCACGCATCACTAACAGTTTTCCAATTTCTTTGCCGGAGGCGTCTTGGAAGGGGATGGCCGCGCCGACCCAGTTCTTACCATCAAAGGCGATTGGATGATTGGCTGTGAGGGAGCGTGAGTTACTCGTCGTTTGGTCAGCCCAGCTGAAAAGGGCGTCTGGCAGGCGCTTGTCTGAGGAGTAGTAAATCACGCTGCGGGACAGGCGTTCCCAAACGGCATCACGTCCCAACTGGCGCATCTCGCTTTCCCAAACGGGCCGGTCCAGGAATTTTTTATCGATGATCACGGTCACGGGGTTATCCGACCGGGAGCGCAGCGCTTGAAACGTGTCAGTCATTTCCTTTCCTAATTCCACATAACCGATGAGCGTGGTTCCTTGAAAAATCGGTTGGACGACGCGCAGCGTGGGGTTGCCGTGCGGATCCAATTGGATGCCGCTTGTCATCTTGCCGGAGCGCGCCGCTTCAGTGGCCGAGAAGCGATCAATGGAATCGCCTCGTTGCTGTGGCTGATGGATGCGCAGGAGATTGTGGAGATTGGTATCGATAAAACTGAAACGCGCGAGGTGCGTTTGTTGGTTCAGTATTTTGAACACCGGTTCATAGATGGCGAGCAGTCGGTCAAAGTCACGCCTGCTCACGGCTTGGACCGTTTCTTCATCGGCGGCGATCGGCTGAGCGGCCGAGGTGAGCCCGCTGATCTGCTGATCGAGTATCACGCGCAGATCTGCGGCAATATCCGCGGTGTCTGATTCGATTTCCTTCGTCAAGTGTTGTTGATGTTGCTGGTATAAAATGGCGCCCGTGGCAGCGAGGATCAAACCAATCATGGCGGACAGTGGCAAAAGCGGCGGCGCATGATCGGCCTCTGCGTGCGCACAATGCGGACTCTTGCAATCAGAAAGGTGATGGTGCCGATGAGTAATGCGATCACCGTGCCCACGGTCATGGCGATCTGGCTGTGCAGCATTCGTTTCCAACTGGTGGCGCTCACATCCAGACCCAGCACGGCCCGCACTGCGCCGGTTTTTGGGTCGATGATGGGTGCGGCCCCGCTGACGAAGTGGCCCCACTGGTCGGTGAAGGGACCGACGGTATCGGTTAGACCGGTATCGAAGATGTGCCGGAAACCGTCCGGCACATCCTGATAGATCATTCCTGCAGGGGCTTCTTCCTTGTCGCCGACCGGACGATCATCCACGAAGAAAAAGATCTCACCGTTGAGCTTGCGGCCCATGAGGTAAACAAACCGGCACTTTGAGTTTCCTGGACGGATGCTGGCTAATTGCTCCTTGAGTTTCAGGTAAACTGGGGAAGTGGAGTCCGCCGCAGTCCCGGTGAGTGTCTGGAGCTCCTCGATGTCGATCATGGTTGCGACCATCCGGGCTTGCTGCTGCAACTCGGCCCGTAGGTTGCTGTCCGCATGGCGCTGGACGCTCCAAATCAAGCCGATGCCCGCGATTGCAATCAGTGGCAATGCGAACCTCGAGAGCGATGAAGCGAACCATTTCTTGATCTTCATCTGTGGAGATTGCCTGGAATTCTCAAGCATTTGCCGATCATGGATCGGGTGCGTCAGTGGGTTTGGAGGTCGTTCGATCATGGCGCAGCGCGCTGCCAATGTCGCAAATACCGCGCGTTTTGCACTCCTATTCTTCCCGTGATGTAGGATTTTCCTGCCGCGTGCGCCACGGATCACGTTAGACCTGCCCGGGACCGAAGCGCGCGGCGACGAGCTTGGCCACATGCTTCGCCAGCATGTCGGCTTCCAAGTTGACCGCTTGTCCGACTTGTGCCGCATGCAGGTGGGTGCGTTCCCAGGTGTGCGGAGTGATCCAAAAGACCGCTTCGTCCGCAGTGAGCTCCGCGATCGTCAACGAAATGCCATCGATGGCCAGTGAGCCTTTGTCCACGCAGAGGAGGTGGATTTCCGGCGGCAGGGAAACGCCGACAATGTGATCTTGACCGCGGGATTCTAACCGGGTGATGCGGCCGGTGGCGTCCACGTGCCCTTGCACAAAGTGGCCGCCAAAACGATCGCCCGCCCTCATCGCCCGTTCGAGGTTGACGCAGGATCCGGCACGCAGCCCGCCGAGAGAAGTCACGCGGAGTGTCTGGGCGAGCAAGTCAAATGAGGCACCGCCTGCGGGCAAGGCATCCACCGTGAGACAACAACCATTGACGGCAACAGAGTCACCCAAGGCGAGCTCTGCGGCGAAGGGGACTTGCAAGGTCATGCGCGCTTGCTCACCTTTGGATTCGAGCACGACAACGGTGCCAACGGCTTCAATAAGACCTGTGAACATGGATTAGTGGGTGGTGGGGATGGGCTCAATGAGCGGAACGGGCGCTGGCGTGACCTCGGCGGAATCCTGCAGCAAACTGTGAGGTAAAAAAACAAAACAAGCATACACAATGATCGTCGGAAGAAGCGCGCCTAACAATAAGCCGAGTGGCGAAATGCCATTCATGAAAAATCGCGCGAGAATGCTTTGCCCTGCGGGATTCGGCGCGTTCGCAATCACTGTCAGCCCACCGCCGGTCACCGCGCCGGCAACCACCGCGTATTTCGCTTCCGGCGAAATGCCCTGCACCTGCGCGGCAAGATAGGTGATGGCGGCGTTGTCGTTGAAACCCGTCAACAGCGTCGCGCCCAACATCAGCATGCGCTCGTTCAGCGACGATATCACCGGCGCGATCCACCAGGCCTGACACCCGCCGTGCACCACCAATCCTGCTAGAAAAAATCCCACTAACAGCGGCCCGCGCAACAACATCGGGTTCTGGTGGTGGCTCGTGGCCGTGGTGAATGCGATGAAGAAAAGAAATCCGCCGATGAACAGGGCCGGGAAATGGGCCGTGTAAACCGTCCATGACAAAAATAACAGATGCACCAAGGTGACCCATGGCGGAATCCAGGCCGATCGGTCGTGCCAATTTGGAATGCCAACGATGCCGTCTTCCTTGCCATCCGCCTTGTCCGACAATTGAAAGAGTTCCTTGCGAAACCATAGCCAATAAAATGCGCTTGAAAGGAAAATCCCTAACACGGCCTTCCAACCGAAATGGGTGAATAGATAGGGGGTGTCCCAAGCCCATTTCCCGGCCACCATGAGCACGGGCGGCGCAGCAAAATGCGTGAGCGTGCCGCCCACCGAAATGTTGACAAAGAGCAGACCGAGCGTCGCATAGGCAAGTGTCGCGGGGGGATGAAACCGATAGAACTTTTTGGCGAGCAGCAGCGCGCCGATGGTCATGGCGGCGGGTTCAGTGATGAACGAGCCGAGCACCGGCGCGATGATCAGTATGCTCAGCCACCATGCCGAGGGACTTCCCTTTCCCAAGCCGGCTGCCTTGGCCATCAGGCATTCCGCGAACCTGAGCACCGGGCGGCTCGCCGCGATCGCCATGATGACTACCACAAAAAGCGGTTCGGTAAACCCGCGGTCCTTCCCGACATACAGCATGAAGTCATTCCATGAATAGTAATACGCCGCCGCCGCCGCCAATCCCAAAACCCATAAACCGAAGATCGCTTCCACCTCTCCCAAAAAATGAAAGACCGTCGCCTTGAAGGAAACTTCCGCCACTCCCTCAGGATGCAGGTCACCGCGCGGGCCGGAATTTTTCAGTGCCTCGGCGTGCTCGTCTGCGTATCGATGGGCGCGCCGCGTGAACCAACCGGCCGCAAAGGTGTGCAAAATCGCTAACAAAAACACGGCCGATGCCGCCACATTGAACGGATCCGCAGCGGCCCGCGCCTGCAAAGTCTCCACAATCCCGCCGTCCATGACCGGATACCAATCCGCCGCCCGCGGAAACGCTGATTGCTGCGCCATCCCCGCCATCACGGGAATAGGTGCCGCGACTGCCGGGGCGGCTGAGGCACCTATCAGCCACAGCGTGGCCAGGAATCGGGGAAGGGGACGCGTCATCACATGCGATGACGCTGACTCTGAACATCCATCTGCCACCCGGCAAGTGGCAACTCACGGCATTTCGTCTCCCAAGGAGTGCGGGGCGTCTCACCCGCATCTTCCCACCTCCTCACCGAGCGCGGGCCTCTCACCCGCATCTTCCCACCTCCTCACGGAGCGCGGGCCTCTCACCCGCATCTCTACACCCGCTTGACGGCCATTTCCTACGGCGTTTCCGTGCGCAGGACGCGGTAAAATCGGCGCGTCAAGCCGGGCGTCGTGTCCTGAAATTGGATCGGTTGGTCAACGAGGACCGACGGAAATGCCGATTGGCTCAAATCATTGTGCCAAGTGCCGAGGGTGTCCGAATACTCAATCTGATAGTCGAACCCGTTCTGGCCGGGCCATGTGAGAGTGGTGCTGGCCGAGCGCGCCAGCGAGCTGATTCGAAACGGATCAATCCCGAGAGGCGCACTGCGCACCACCGTGTCCGCGATCAACATCCAGTTGTCGCCGTGGTTGGTCGTCAGCGTGGATCCGAGCCGCCACTCATAGGCAAGCATCCCGAAATTCACCGCCGAGCTGGTGGCCGTGAACTGCACGTTTTTAAACAAGGGAATGCCATTCAGTTCGGCACTCCAGAGGTTAGTTGTTAGATTGATGGTGAAACTCAACAAATGGATTTCTCCCCGATAGAAAACCACCCCGGTATCATACTCGGGATTGATACCGTCCGCGCGCCAGATCCCGTAGGTGGCGATCCGGTTGTCGAAGCGGATTCCGGCGAGGCGACTGCCAGTTTTATTATAGATACCGACGCAGAAGCTGTCGCGATACGCGTTTGATGAGTCCTGAATTCCCAAAAGGGTTTCCACACGGACCAGTGGGAGATCGCCGGCGAGTGGGGCATAATTGATGGGCTTGGCCACAAAGACAAAGGTGGCACTCGGTTGTTTGAAGCCAATAAAGGCGGTCCTGCCAAGGGCTCCGCCCGCAATGGCATCCTGATCGATCCCGTGCACCCCCACGCCCGTGCTGTTTCCGATCCATCCATTGACATTCGCCCAGTGATCATCGCCCGCCGTGAAGTCCTCGAAATCCGTGCGATACAACAAGCCGGCCCCGACGGGTCCGACCGCCAGGGTGACACTTGCCATAAGATGAGACAGGAAGCGTAGTGAATGCATGTGGATCGTCACAGACCTGCCGCATCGGCAAGGGGTTCAGGAAAGAGATCGCGGTCGCCGCTGAAACCGCCACGCCAGCGATTCGTGGCATCCAGCCAAGGTTCGACTGGCGACTGCGGCGTCGCGAACGACAGCAGGGTGGCCCGCACCGTGGCCGGAGTCGCCGAGAGGTGGTCGAAAAGATAAAGGGCTGCACAGCCAGTCACGTGAGGAGCGGCCATGCTCGTGCCCGACATGGTCGCATAGCCTCCGTTCATGAAGGTCGAATAAATCGTGACGCCGGGAGCGGCCATGTCGACCACCGAACCATAGTTGCTGAACGTTGCAAAGCTGTCATCCGCGCCAAAGTAGGTCGCCAGGCCATCGGCTCCACAGTCGCCATCCCCGTCCGCAACGGCCGAAACCGCAATCACGCTGGGATGATTGGCCGGGCTGAATGTCGCGGCATCAGCGGCGCTATTACCAGCTGCTACCACGTAGGTCACTCCGGCGCTCACTGATTTGGTGATGGCAGTGTTCAGTGTGAGACTGGTGGCGGTGAATCCGAGACTCATGTTGGCCACTTTGATGCCTTTGAGTTTTGCGTTTTTGGTCACCCAGTTGACTCCAGAGATCACGGCCGACAAGGTGCCGCTACCGGCGCGGTCAAGCACCTTGACCGCAAACAACTTTGCGTTGGGGGCGACACCGCGCACTCCCAGGCCATTGATCTTGGCGGCTGCGATGCCCGCGACATGCGACCCATGCCCGTTGTCATCATTGGCGGACGTAATTCCCGTGACATAAGAAATGCCGCCCGCCACATAGAGATCCGGATGCGTCAGACAAATCCCCGTGTCAATCACGGCAATGCCGACGGCCGAGGCATTCGTGCATGAATTCAGTTCCGAATCAATGCGGTCCACCCCTGTTGTCAGCAGATCGCCCGTGGTGGCGGCGACGGGCAAAGGCGCCGGCACAACCACACGACCCAGGATGGCGACTTCGCGGTCCGGTTCCACTATCAGAACGCGCCGATCACGCTGCATCGCCTGCATTCTAGCAGGAGTCAGCGAGCAGGAGAAACCCGACACGGCCGAATCATAGACATGTTCGGCCCGAACGCCATGGGCCTGTGCCATGCCCTGTGGGTCGTTGCCAGGTTGCAGCATGACAATATAGCGTCCCGGGATGATCTGTGCAGTGAGAATTGGGGCGAATGCCGCAAAGGCAGTCGCAATGAGTAGTGAATAGCTTTTCATGATGTTGGGGTTTCTGATGTGGGCAATCGATTATCTCTCTCTAAAACATTGACGCGCCGTCATCGGTCTCGGTTACATTGGATTCGAATTCTTTTTACCCATCATGGATTCGCTTGCAGAAGGTCGAACAAATTGCCGGTTTCCGGTTCGTTCGGGACCACTCTTTCCTCGATGGCGGGTAGGGGATCGCTGGGTGCAGTGGCGATCACCTCGGGCGTTCCGCTGCCAATGCTGCCACCTTCGATCAAACCGACTTCCAAACGGGCGAAGGTGTCTTGCCACCAGAGTTGCCGGTTCACTTCCTGGTCTTCGACAAGTGCCTGTTGCTTGGAGTCCAGAAGGGAATGAATTTCCTCGGTGGTGGCGAGCAATGGGTCGGCTTGCACCACGGTGCCAGCCACTCTCATGATCGGGTCGTAACCCGGGGTGGCAGATACGATCACAGGAAAGATTCTCCCGCACTGTGCCGCAGTGAGTTGCAGCTCCGCGCTGAGGTGCTCCAGTCTTGCGCGGGCCGTTTGCCCGATGGCCGCTGTCCGCGCCTTCCACGCCAGTTGTTGTTCCGCCGGTAAACCCGCCAACCAGGACTCGGGAAGATCGACGCGAAACGTTTTGGCCTGGCAGTTTGTTAGAACCTGCGGTTTCGATGGTTTGGAAATTCTCGCCAACACAGGCGTGCGCGGCGAGCCGGCTTGCGGTCTCCCCGCCATCGACGGGTCCACATTGCGACGGACGTTCGGCGGATTGCGCATGTGAATCGACGCGGCCAGCGTCGCGGTAATCACCAAAAGTGAGAAACCAAGAATGAAGGTGGAGCGACGCATGGGTTTTGCCGGTTAGGGGTTGGTTGAATGATGAAAAGGAAACAGATCGGACGGGATGTGATAGAATCGAGGCGACCCGTTAGATTGGGATCGCCTCGATGTGTGGAATGTGACGGACGGCTGGGTGGCGGCTGTGATAGGCCCCGGTGCCGTCCGGTGAGTGAGCGATTATTCGCCTAAGCCGGTGCCGTCGCGGGCTTGGGTGCGCAATTGATCGCATTGTTGCACAGCGGCGAGGAATTCGGCGAGCGAGATGCCTTCTACGCCATCCGTGTTCATGCGATTGAAAATGGCGAGCACCGTCGTGTCATCGGGATTCTTCGCGAGTTTATTCGCCATTCCGGGCAAGAGGATGAACTCCGCATAAGAGAGGACTGCATCGCCATCCGTATCGGCCGCGGTGAAGCGGGCGGTGCGGTCTTGAGTGATCATGGTGCACAGTTTGGTTTGTGCCTGCTCGCGTTCTTGATCGCTAATGGTTCCGTTGCCATCGGTATCCCAGTCGGCACAGAGTTTGTCGCGGATTTGGTCGCGGGCCCGGACCATGACCTGCCGTTCGCTCTCGCTGATCACACCGTCCTTGTCGGTGTCGTAAAGGGCGAGGTAGGAAGGCAGACAGGTGCTGTCGCCGAAACGTTTTTGCGCTTGCGGTTCTCCTTGTGCGGCAAACAAAGCCGGGGTGAAGCAAAGCGTGATGAGGGTTAGCCAGGTGATTTTCATGTGTTGGTTCTTTCTTGATTTCCGAGGCGGGGATGATTTCCGCCTACATGGGGACTGACGCTTGGTCGTGGTGGCCGGTTACAAACATTTTACAAAAAATTCCCGGGCATCACGGATTCGATTTGAGTAGGTCAAACAAATTGCCGGTTTCCGCATTGTCCGGAGCAACCCGATCCTCGGTGGGTATGATGGGAACAATCGCTGGGATGGTTGTCACGGCGGGAGTCGTGGAAACACCACCAGTCGATGCAATCAAGTCCGCTTCCAAACGCGCGAGGGTGTCCTGCCACCACAGTTGACGGTCCACCTCTTGGTCTTCTAACAACACCTGCTGCTGGGGTTCGAGAATCTGGTGGATTTCCTCAGTCGCGGCGAGCACCGGTTCAGATCGGGTGAGACCGCCTGCAACGATCATGACGGGATCGTAACCTGGCGCGGAGCGCACCAGCGCCGAAAACATCTTCTCACGCTGTGCGGCACTCAGATCCAATTCAGTGGTGAGGCGGTCCAACCTTGCGCGTGCGGACTTTTCCACTTTGGCGGCGCGGCTGCGCCATGTGGATTGTTGCTCGGTCGGCAAGGTGGCGATCCACGGTTCTGATAGAATAACGCTGAAAACATCGGGTTTCGAGGGTGTTAGAACGCGTGGACTCATGGGCTCGGCGTTTTTGAGCGTGACTGTTGCGGCGGCGAGGGCCGGGCGCTGGGGTGGCTGTGGGTTGGCGGCGAATGGATGGCGTCCCAAGTCAGGAGCATTGCGCAGGGTGATGAAGACTGCCAGAGTGACGGCGATAATCAACAGCGCGAATCCAAGAATGAAAGTGGAACGATTCATGATAGGATAATTCTGTGAGTTAATGAAATGTGTGGGTGGCTGTTTCAATGTCCTTATCAATGGACAGTTGCAATTGCTTCTGGCTTTCTTCCACTTGTTTGCGCTGATGGCTGTCCAGATGCGGCAGTAAACGCTGGTGGAGATCTATCAGAGCCATTCGATATGCACGGATGGCTTGGTGGCGGGTGGCGGTAATGGCCGTGGCGGCGAGGCAGATTTCGGATGCAACGGCGGTTTGCTGCGCAGTGGACAGCGTGAGTTGGCGGGTCAGTCGCTCGGTGGTGGCCGTGGCCCAATCGGCCTGTTCCTGGCTGGCTGGGGGCGTCGCAGTCAGTCGCAGGCGGGTAGTGCGCTCACCCACAAGAAAGCCGATGCCATAACCGCAGAGGAGGATCGCGAGAAGCGCGGCGGTAATGGAGAGATAGTCGCGAAAGGTCGGTTTCATGAGGTCATGGGGCAGGGGGTTGCAGCAGGTCAGGTGTTTCAATGAGTGGGGTGGGGGATTCTGTGCAATGATAAAGGAGGAAAATCATGACGAGGACGCCAAAGCACAGCATCGCCACATAAAGCGACCAGCGCCGCCAAAACAGAAGACGGGCCAAGGCAATGATCCGGTCGCGCATCGCGACGATGCGGGTGGCAAAATCAGGAGGAGGGGCTTTGGTTTCTAACGGCGGGAGATGGGCTTTCCGCGCCGCCTCAACCAGTTTCTGCCACTTTTGTTCGGAATCATTCATGGGGATGGAGTGGATGATGGCGTTTCGAGCCGCCGCATTTGCTCGGCGAGTTTGCGACGGGCCCGCATGGCGGTGACCTTGACTTTGGATTCGCCCCAGCCGGTGTGAACACAAATATCGTGCACGGAACGTTGCTCCAAATCAAGCAGGCGAATGATGATTTGTTCAGTGGGCGAGAGTTTGGCGATCATCCGGTCGAGCAGATCATTGAGCAGGGCGGCAGGCTCGTCAGGCGGCGGCGCATCACTGGCAAGCGTCCGCTGCAGAATCTCTAACTCATCATCGGTGAGGTCGCTGAAATCCGTTAGGGGCCTGACCGCGATGCGGCGGAGCCAGTCGCGGCAGGCGTTCAGGGTGATCCGGGAAACCCAGTGATGGAAGGGTTGCTGCCCGGCGTATTGGCCGAGATTCACAAAAATCTTGATGAACACCTCCTGTGCCACGTCATCACGGTCGGCCTCGCGGCGCAGGTGGTTCCGGATGGTTCCAGCGACCGCCGGATAGAGTAAATCGACCAATTCCCGCCATGCACCTTCGTCGCCGTTGCGCGCGGCATCCAGCAAGCTGTCTGGAATATTCTGTGAGTGGTTGGCCATGATCGGCGGTCGTGTCTTCCAGTCAGCATTTCATCATACACACAGATCGGCAGCGCGCATTCGGGACATGCGGTCCGTTCAACGGTAGTTTTGTCACTCAAATGCAAGTGCAACAACTGTCTTGGTGAATTCTAAACAAATTGTAATCTGTTCACGGGTCTTACGTTTATTTTTCAGGCCCAGTGCGTGTGTGTCTGTCAAGTGCGTGGCGGATTCCGGCTGTGCAATGCATCGGACTGTGTGTAGAACCCCTGCAAGCGACAGCCGTCCGCCATGAAA
>CAIYYV010000318.1 GCA_903930425.1 Akkermansiaceae bacterium
CGGAGGCGGCCGAAGTCGCGACTGCGGTGCTCGTGTCGGTTCCCGTGCTGAGGACGGTCACGCTGCCGCCGCCAGTGACGAAGGTGCAGTTAGAGGACGTGTAGACGCCGGGGGTCTTCACCTCGCCGTTCACCGTGAGGGTGGTCACCGTGAGCACGCCGGCGGTGCCAGTGCGAACCTGGGTCTTGGTCCCGTCATCCGGGAGGATCAAGGCGGCGATCGTGTCGCTGAAGCCGGCCAGATTCAGATAGTTGCAGTTCGCATCCGGAACGAAACCGTCACTGACGGTCGGCAAAAGCACTGTGATGTGGGCCCCATCATTGACTTGGTTGCTCTTTCCCCAGAGCAAGCGCGCGGTCGTTCCCGCCGAACCGAGGGTGACGGTGCCGAGCGCGGGCAAGGCGTCGATCCCCGCCGTTTTGTTCAGCAGGATGGTGCCCATTTTGACGGAGGTGCCGCCACTGTAGGTATTGGATGCGGTTCCGCTGATCGTATAGTAGGCGTCCCAACCTGAGCTGCTATGCCAGGACTGCTTGATGCTGAATGAACCGGTGCCCGAAATCAGGCCCGAGGCAGTATGCCCACTATTGGTTCCCGTGTCAGCGTTGAGGTTGAAACCGTTCGTGTCCACGCCCACGGAGAAACTGCCTTCGCTGCCCGACCACATGACCATGAAATTCCCTAACAGTTTTCCGTTGCTTCCCACGCCTATGATGTAATTGAGGTTGTGGGTAGCCGTACTGTAAGTCACTCCATCGTTTCCGGCGACGAGCGTGCGGTCCACCGTGGTGAAGGTCCACACCGGCCCCTCGGTATTGCCGACGGTGTTTTTCGCGACGATCTGCCAGTTGTAGTTGGAAAGCGAGAGCACTTGGGGGCTGACCGTATAACTGCTGATGGCAACATTCGCGGTCGGGGTCGCAGGTCGCGCCCCTGACGAAGCCAGCCAGAAATAGACATCATAACTGGTGGCCAAGGCACAATCCCCCCAATCGAGCGTGGTCAACGTGGCCGGATGGACGGTGGCCAGACCGTCACTCGGGGTGGGCGTCGCAGGCGCCGCCGGTGCGGTCAAGACCACCGGTGCGCCGGAGTCTCCCACGTCAATATATCCGGATCCTAGGACATAACCGGTGCCCGAAACATAAGCCACATTGGGTTGTTGGGTGCCGTTGATGAAGAGCTTGGCCACTTTGAGAATGCCGCCCGCACCCGTTTGGACAAAGGTTCCCGTCACAAGGCGCAACTCATTGATCGTGTCCTGTTTGGCGGAGATGTCGAGGCTGGCTCCCGATACGGTGAGGCTGAGGTCCGTGGCGTCGTTGAGTTGATTGTTCGCACCCCAGATCATCTTGGACGCGGCATTGTTCATTGTGATGGTTCCGCGCAGCGCGTCGCCGTTGGTCTTGTTCAGGGTGGCGACTTGCGAGAGGGTGGTTGCCGCGACATAGGTATTGCCAACACTGCCCGAGTAGGTGACGCCGGGCGTCGCACCCGTCGAACCGATGTTCAGCACGCCGGTGCCGGAGATGGCACCGCTGAAAGTCCGCGGGTTACCGCCGAAGGAGTTGTCGAATGTGTTGCCGTTCATGATGACGTTTTTGCTGACGCTGACACTCCAGTGGGTCAGTGTGGGGCCGATCAGAATTGCGGTGGTCCCCGCACCGACGGCAGTGTCGATCTTGACACCGGCGGATGGGATGTTGACTTCGCCCGGGGTAGTGGCGTTGCTGATGGGTATTGGCACCGTCCCGACGACGGCCGTCACGGTGTAGGTCTTGGTGATGAGCGGATCGCCCGAAGTGACGACGTATTGCACCGGGGTGGTGAAATCTTGAGGGATTTCGGTGACGGGTGAAATGGTGGCTCCACTGGACAAGGTGAGGGTGGGTGTGAGCGCCGTCACGTCAGTGCCGACGGGCACATACCAGGTGATATCGGTGTTCACATAATTGGCGAAGCGGGTTCCCGTCACGGTGGCCAGAGTGTTTGTTAGACTGAAGGTTTTGATGTCGGCACCCCTGCCAAAGATGACGTTGTCGATGATATAGGAATCGCCGGCAGCGGTCGAACTGTCATCCGCCCACAGCACATACAGGGCCGTGGTGTCGGCCCAAGGCGTGCCGAAGGTCAAGAGCGCCGAAGGGGTTCCTGCGGTGGAGGTACAGAGATCGGGAATGACCGTCCAACTGCCAACCGCGCCGGTCATGCTGTAATAACAGCGGAGTCCGGCAAGTTGCTCGGTGCCGGTCGACGGCTTCACGAAATTGCAGGCGATTTCCAACTGGTTGATCGCGGCTCCGGTGGTGTTTTGCAGCGTGGCCATCAACAAGCTACCTTTCACCGCAGTGGTGGGATTGGTTTGCAGCGCCAAGCGCTTGGTGTTGAAAACGGCGAGCGCACTGGTGCCCGGCGGATAGGTGCTCGATGAGCCAATGGTATTGGCGACATCAGTGGAGGCGAGCAACTGCACTGCGGCATCCATGCCGGCAGCGTCGATGATGTCGGCGGGCGCGCCTGTCCAAGCTGTCTTCGTGGACCAAAGCGCGACGGCTGGCACCGCATCAAACGTCTGCACGGCCGCGCCGCTGGCAGCCACGCTGATGGCGGCGTGGGTGTTCGTCAAACCGAATCCCGCGGCAAGAAGGGTAGCCGCACCTAACAAGAAGACGCGGCGGACTGGACCGGA
>CAIYYV010000319.1 GCA_903930425.1 Akkermansiaceae bacterium
ATGCCGGTACTTATGGTGACAGCACTCGACGATCGCGCCTCGCGACTGCGCGGCATCGAGGCGGGGGCTGACGATTTCATCTCCAAACCCTTCGATCGCATCGAGATGCGTGCCCGCATGCGGACCATCACCCGCCTGAACCGTTATCGAAAACTGCGAGAGGAACATATCCGGCTCGAGCAGGCTTATGATGAACTGCAACAAACCCATGAAGCAACGCTGAACGGCTGGGTCAGAGCCCTTGATTTACGAGACAAGGAAACTGAAGGGCACTCCGAACGTGTCGTCGAACTGGCGATACGATTGGCGCGGGCCGCCGGGATCGATGGCGATGATCTGGTTCATATGCGGCGTGGTGCTCTGCTTCACGATATTGGGAAATTGGGCGTTCCGGACGCCATCCTGCTGAAGCCCGGCAGTCTGACATACGAAGAGTGGATCATCATGCACCGCCATCCGGTGTATGCATACGAGTGGTTATCTCCCATTCCCTACCTCCGGATGACCGTTGATATCCCTTACTGCCATCATGAAAAATGGGACGGCACCGGTTATCCGCGCGGTCTGCAGGGCGAAAATATCCCTCTGGCCGCCCGCCTTTTCGCGTTGGTGGATGTGTGGGATGCCCTGCGATCGGATCGGCCATATCGAGAAGCGTGGACGAAAGAAAAAACGCTCGAACACATTCAAAACGGCAGCGGCAAACATTTTGATCCGGCAGCAGTGAAGTTGTTTCTATATGTGATGCACGAATAGGCTTAGGGGGTGAATAACAACACGAATCTCAAACCATTTTCAGTGGCTTTGCGTTTCGCCTTTCTGCCCCCACCGTAGAAGGACTCGCAGCGTGGCAGTAGATGCTATATTTCCGAAACACAGTCCAATACCGCCGATGAGATTGCCATCGATTCCAAAAGTCACCAGCAAGCAGCCGGATAACAGGATGGTGATCATGAATATCGACTGGCTGGCAATGACGGTCATCGGTTTTCCCGCCAAGCCGGCAAGACCTTCGCCTTGAGCCCGGATCGCCACACACACAGGGTACAGGGCCAGAACCAGGGCCGCAACCCGCACCAGCGGCAGGCTGCCTGAGTCGAGGTTCTGAAGCCGAACGTAATAAAAATCAGACATTCCCGGAAGAATGAACATCAGCGGCAACACCCCCAAAACAGTTCCCGCCGCAACAGCAAAACGAAGGGTCCGGCGATCCGTCTTAAACGCCGGCGGGAATGCCAGCACCACTTCCAGTACCCGCGTTGCGCCATAGGCAACCGGAGTGGCAAGTCCAAGGGCCAGATAATAGGCCGGCAGCATACGCTCCGGACTGGCGGCATGAGCGATGAACGCTCCCAGCAGGATCGATGACAGCGAAAGGAGATATCCACCGATGGAAAGAGGAAGGTTGAACATAAAGATTTCTTTTTTCGTTGGCACTGTTTCGGATGCCCTTAAGCGAGCAATATAGGGCATAGACAACCAGGCAGAAGCCACAACCTCCAGACCAACAGGAAAACTCAGACATACAACAGCACAGAGGGGACCGACCGCATCCACCATACAGAACAGAGAAGAGAGGATTGCCGTTAAG
>CAIYYV010000320.1 GCA_903930425.1 Akkermansiaceae bacterium
GGCATTTTTCCGGAATCCCATTTAAAAAATCATCAAATTTATGAAAAAAACGCAATTTTCGATTGCGCTCATGGGAAAATTTGATCAAGTTGTCTTCGCAACTCGCATTTTTATGATCAACGAGCACATGGACGGCGCACAAGCACTCATCAAGACACTGGATGAATTGGGCATTGAATACATCTTCGGTTATTCCGGAGGCGCGGCCATTCCGATGTTTGATGCCTTGGAAACGGTCAAGACCCGGATGAAATTCATCTTGGCGCGTCACGAGCAAGGAGCCGTCCACATGGCCGATGGTTACGCTCGGGCCACCGGCAAGCCGGCTGCAGTGTTGGTCACATCGGGTCCGGGCGCGGGCAATACCGTGACAGGGCTGATGACGGCGATGATGGACTCAGTGCCGATGTTGGTGATCTGCGGACAACAAGTGACCTGGATGCTGGGCAAGGACGCGTTTCAAGAAGCGGATATTTTCGGCATCACCATTCCGGTGGTGAAACACAACTATCTGGTCAAGGACTCCAATGCCCTGCCGCGGATCGCCCGCGAGGCCTATCACATTGCCACGACCGGACGCCCCGGACCAGTGCTCATTGATGTGCCCAAAAACATTTCCCAGGGCCCGTTCACCGGCGACATGAATCCCTCGCTCAATCTCCCGGGTTATGATCCGTCCACCTCGTTCAGCATCTCCCCCGAGGCGGTCCAGCAAGCCACCGACTTGATCGCCAAGGCGCGGCGCCCGGTGATTCTCGCCGGCCAAGGCTGCATGATTGCGCGTGCTGACCAGGAACTCTTTGCCCTCGCCCAAACCCTCCAGTGCCCGGTCACCACCACCCTGTTAGGCAAGGGCGTTTTCCCTGAAACCCATCCGCTTGCCCTGGGCATGATCGGCATGCATGGCACCGCCTATGCGAACAAGGCCGTCGTCGAATGCGATCTGCTCATCAATATCGGCTCGCGCTTCGATGACCGCATCATCGGCCAACCCGCGAAATTCTGCAAGGATGCCGCCATCATCCACATCGACATCGATCCATCGGAAATGGACAAGATGATCGTGCCGGACGTCCGAATCATCGGCGATGCCAAGGCCGCCCTCACCGCAATCAACACGCGGATCGTTCCGTTAGAAACCACCGAGTGGCTCGCCAAACTCGACGGCTACAAAAAGAAATACCCACTCACCTACAAGAAACAGGGCGGATTGCGCATGCAACAGGTGATCGACGAGTTCTATCAGCTCAGCGGCGGCAAGGCAATCGTCGCCACCGACGTCGGCCAGCACCAGATGTGGGCATCCCAGTTTTACAAAAATGAAACTCCTCATCATTGGCTTTCATCCGGTGGCGCGGGCACGATGGGTTTCGGCTTTCCAGCTGCCATCGGTGCACAGTTCGCGTGTCCGGAGAGTCTGGTGATTTCGTTTTCCGGGGATGGCGGGTTCCAGATGACCCAATTTGAACTGGCCACGGCGGCGCTGCACAAGCTGCCTATCAAGATCGTGGTGCTCAA
>CAIYYV010000321.1 GCA_903930425.1 Akkermansiaceae bacterium
TCTGAAGCCCGCGCAGGATGTCTCCACTGATGCACTCGGTGGGACCACTGACGCCGGAAGACCTCAGTGAAAAACGCCGAAGCGCATCATACGTGGCATAACCGGACCTCAGCGACAAGCCGCTCCGGGGAATCTCACCCAGGCCGCGCCAATCACAATCGGCAACCTCAAAAACCCGCTCGATGATCCGACGGGCTGGGAGGTTTCCCGAAGATTTCACGGCGCGGGCATACGCGTTCCCCACCTCCGCGCGCCCTTCCTCGAGTTGCGTCACACACTGCAAAACCCCCTCAAGAATATCCACTGGCTCAAACCCCGTAATCACAATGGGCACCCCGAATTCCCGAGCGATCGGCCCGTATTCCTCATCACCCATGATCGCACACACGTGACCGGCAGCGAGAAATCCCTGCACCCGGTTGCCTGGCGCCCCAAGAAGCGCCCTCATCGCCGGAGGAACTAACACCTGCGACGTGAGAATGGAAAAATTGCAAACTCCATGACTCTCGGCTTGAAGCACCGCCAAGGCATTCGCCGGCGCAGTCGTCTCAAAACCCACCGCAAAAAATACCACCTGTCGCAACGGGTTTTCCTGCGCGATCACCACGGCATCTAACGGCGAATACACCATCCGCACCTCACCACCCCGCGCCCTTGCCGTCAGCAAATCCATCGCGCTCCCAGGCACGCGCATCATGTCGCCAAACGAACACAAAATCACCCCGGACGTCAGCGCCAACTCAATCGCCTGATCAATCCGCTCCACACTCGTGACACAAACCGGACAACCCGGACCGTGCACCAACGTAATGTCCCGTGGTAACAGGCCATCTAACCCAAACTTGACGATGGCGTGCGTCTGCCCACCACAAATCTCCATCAACGTCCATGGCCGCGTCGTCAAATTCCCAATGCGCTCCGCCAACCGGCGAACCAGCACCGCGTCACGGTATTCGGTTACATACTTCATCGCACTCCTCCTCCCTCCGACTCGGCCTCCAATCCGGCGAGCTCACCCATCTGCCTCAAATACCCCAGCGTTTCCTCCGCCTCCTCAGGATCTACCATGCTGATCGCAACCCCCACGTGCACCAGCACGTAATCCCCAGGCTTGGCCTCGGGAACACACGCAAGACTCACCTGCTTGATCACCCCGGAAAAACTCACCCGCGCACTCGGCCATGACAAGTCGCTACCATGCTGCACATCGATCACTTTCCCTGGAACTGCGAGACACATGGCTTGTTTATAATGAATGTTCAATGAATGACGAACCCAATCAACCGTAACCCGCAGGTAGGTCCACAGTGGTCAAATCCCACAAAGCTCCAAGCGCCTGCCCGGCCGCAATGCCACCATCATGCGCGGGCAAATCCCGCGGCACCAGCACCAAAAACCCCGCCGCCAATAACCGGCTCTCGGCCATATCACGCAAGAGACCGTTTTGAAAACAACCGCCTGATAGAACAATGGTCCTAACGCCCGAATGATGGCAAATTTCTATCAGCGCATCCACCAGACCGCGGTGAAACGCCGCAGCCAGCAGACCCGCCTGACGCGGCGGTTTTTCTAACAAGCCAGAGACCGCAGGGGCCCAGTCGATCTCCCACCGGGCACCGTGAACCGCACGGGCCACCGGGAATGACAACGCATCACCCTCGGGAGAGTCTGCCATCGCCGCCATCGCAGCCGCCTCGACCGCCAATGGCACCTGCCCCTCGAACGCGTTGCGGAGACCCAGACCGAGCAACGCACCTACCCCGTCAAACAAGCGGCCGACACTGCTGCACCAAAGAGAGTTCAGCCCTTGACGCATCATCGATTGCAAAATGCCCGCGTCCGCGTCGGAAAACCCGAAACGCGCGGCCACCGCACCCGAGCCCGGACCATCACACAGATCCGCCATCGCCACCGCAACCCGCCGTGAATCCCTGACTGCGGCTTCCCCACCCACCAACCGGAATGGACGGAAACGCGCGAAGCGCGACGCCCGCCCGCCATCTAACAAAATAAACTCCCCACCCCAAATTGTGCCGTCCTCACCGTAGCCGGTGCCGTCCCACGCCACACCTAACACACCGTCAGCAACCTGCCCGTGTTCTAACAATACTGCCAGCACATGAGCAAGGTGGTGTTGCACGGTAATGCAGGGCAACCCGCTATGGAGCGCAAACCGCGTCGAGTGATAGTCGGGGTGCTTGTCACACACCACGGTCTCCGCCTTGACGGCGAGCAGGGAGGAAAGCGCATCAATCGTGCGCGTCAACACCCGGTGAGTCGCGGCATCACCGAGATCTCCGATGTGCGGACTCAACACAAGCCGCCGCCCTGAAGCCACTGCCACCGTGTTTTTCATCTGCGCTCCGACACATATCAATGATTGCGACAAGACCGACGGCAATAGAAAGGGCGCGGGCGCATAGCCCCGTGCCCGCCTCAACATCATGAACGCACCACCGGATGTGTGACGCACAATCGAGTCATCCGCCGGGCGGACAATCGCCCGATCATGACCCAGAAAAACATCCGCGATCCCCGCCAATCGTTGCCGCGCCTCGTCGTCATCGGTGCAGAGTGGCTCATCGGCCAAGTTGGCGCTGGTCGCCACTAACGGACAATCCATCCGGGCGAGCAACAACCCGTGCAATGGAGCCGAAGGAAGAAGGGCCCCCAACCATGGGTTTCCCGGGGCCACACTCGCCGCCATGGATTCTAACGGATTCAATGATTCCGCCGACCGCTTCCGCACTAACACCATCGGGCATGGGGGAGATTTCAGCAGCATTTCCTCATCCATGGAAACCTCGGCCCAGCGCCGCAGCATCCGCAGATCCAAAAACATCACTCCAAACGGCTTTTCCTCGCGGTGCTTCCGGCGACGCAGCGCCGCAACCGCCGCCTCATTCGTCGCGTCGACCATCAAATGAAACCCACCCATCCCTTTGACGGCCACAATGCCGCCACCACGCAATAAATCCACTGCCTGATCAAACGCAGCCGCCCTCTCGGCTAACAGGCAACCGCTCGCCGCCGTCAAGCGCAGATGTGGACCGCAGACCGCGCAGGCGTTCGGTTCCGCATGAAACCGCCGATCCTGTGGATCGTCATACTCACGCTGACACGCGGGGCACATTTGAAAACATGCCATGGTCGTTTGCGGGCGATCATAGGGCAATCGTTCAATGAGCGTGTATCGGGGACCGCATTGTGTGCAGTTGATGAAGGGATAACCGTAACGCCGGTCTTCGCGGTCATTCATCTCGCTAAGGCAATCGCCACAAACCGCCAGATCGACCGGAATGTCGGTTTCAATGCAGCCCGCAACGGCACGGCTTTCAATGATACCAAACTTCCCGCCGGGCGTCGCGCCAAACGGCGCACTGTCGAGCCACTCCACACCCGAAACCCGCGCCGCCCCAGGCGCTCTCACCACTAACTGCACCGCAAATGCCTCAAGCTCGGCCGCACTCGCCTGCAAACGCATCAAGACCCCCTCGGCGTCATTGCATACCCAACCCCTCACCCCAAACTCAACGGAAAGCCGCAGCACAAAGGGACGAAATCCAACCCCCTGCACTGCACCTCGCACCCGCAGCATGCGGTCGCTCATACAAGTCCCTGAATGCGCTGAATTCATGATGCCGAAAATCCGATCGTGCACGCAATCAAGTCCGACTCATGCCCCCAGCCTCCCATGATTGCAAACCATTTACGTTTACGAGCAGAATTTGCGCCCTTCGCGGTTCGATGCCCTGCCAGCAGCGCGTCATCCTCTAAGTGCATCTGGACATCTGGAGACTCAAATAATAAAGAAAGTTCTTGCCGGGTGTAGGCGTTTGGTGTAGAAGTCGCGCATGGCAAGGAAACGATGGCTCGTGGCATGGAAGGATTCGGCGGTGAGGCCGGTGTTTTACCA
>CAIYYV010000322.1 GCA_903930425.1 Akkermansiaceae bacterium
GATGGACGCACGCAACTCATCATCGGCACCCACCAGATCCATGAGGAGACTTCCCCGCAAGCTTTTGGCATGCTCCGCGATCTCGGCCTGCCCGTCAAATTTCCCCGGCGCACCTTCGCCACGGTCGACCATATCGTCCCAACGATCGATCAAGACGCCCCGCAAGACCCACTCGCGGTGGAAATGATGCAGGCGCTGCGCCGGAATGTGGACGATTTCGGGCTCACCTACTTCGACCTCGCGTCGGGCAAACAAGGGATCGTCCATGTCGTCGGACCCGAGCAAGGCATTACTCAACCGGGCACCACCATTGCGTGCGGCGACTCGCACACCGCCACTCACGGCGCGTTCGGGGCCATCGCATTTGGCATCGGCACCACCCAGGTGCGCGACGTGCTTGCCTCACAAACGCTCGCGCTTGAAGGGCTCAAGGTGCGCCGCATCGAAGTGAACGGCGCGCTCGGCCGCGGTGTTTACGCGAAGGACATCATCCTCCACATCATCCGGCTGTTAGGTGCCAAGGGTGGCATCGGCTATGGTTATGAATATGCCGGCGATGTATTCGACCGCCTGTCCATGGAAGAACGCATGACCGTTTGCAACATGTCCATCGAAGGCGGTGCCCGTTGCGGCTATGTCAATCCGGATGCCAAAACCGTTGCCTATCTCAAGGGCCGCCCGTATGTCGACATGAGCGACTTCGAGGCCACCGCCGCCCGTTGGCTGTCCTTTGCCTCCGATCCAGACGCGCCTTACGACGACCTCGTCCGCATCGACGCCGCGGACATCGAACCCACCGTCACTTGGGGAATCTCCCCGGACCACGCCATCCCCATTTCCGCAAAAATTCCGGACCCTGCCAAGGCCTCAACTCCGTTAGAAAAAGCGTCCATCGAGGAAGCCCTTGCTTACATGAAACTCGATGCGGGCACGCCGATCCAAGGCGTCAAAATCGACGTCGCCTTCATCGGATCGTGCACCAACGGCCGGCTTTCTGACTTCCGCGAAGTGGCGCGGCACCTCGCCGGCCACCACGTGGCCCCGGGCGTGAAAGCCATCGTCGTGCCCGGGTCGCAGATCGTCGCGATTCAGTGCGAACAAGAGGGCCTGCCCGAAATCTTCCGCCAGGCCGGCTTCGAGTGGCGCGCTGCCGGGTGCTCGATGTGCCTCGCCATGAACCCCGACAAACTCGTCGGTGACCAACTCTGCGCCTCCTCATCGAACAGAAACTTCAAGGGCCGCCAAGGTTCGCCCACCGGCCGCACCGTTTTGATGTCGCCCGTCATGGTTGCCGCTGCCGCGATCAAGGGTTGCATCACCGACGCCCGCGAACTTTTTCACCTGGAATCCTGAATCCCGGGAGGAATTTGAGATTTGAAATTTGAAATTTGAAATCCCAGACATCCCAAATCCCAAATCCCAAATTTCAAATTTCAAATCTCAAATCTCAAATCCTGAAATCTCAAATCTCAAATCCCAAATCCCCAAATTCACCCATGCCACTTGATCCCGTCACGCAAGTTTCCGGCCGCGCGGTTTTCATTCCCGGTGCCGACATCGACACCGACCGCATCATCCCGGCCCGCTTCATGAAATGCATCACTTTCGACGGTCTCGGTGCCTTTGCATTTTATGACGCGCGCATTGACGAGCACGGCCATCGCACGCAGCACCCACTCAACGACCCACGCTTCACTGGCGCATCGATTTTGATCGCCGGCGTGAATTTCGGTTGCGGGTCGTCGCGCGAACACGCGCCTCAATCGCTGAAAAAATTTGGCTTCAATGGCATCATTGCCGAGTCGTTTGCGGAAATTTTCTTCGGCAATGCGACCACCTTGGCGCTTCCCTGCGTCATCGCCACCGCGGCCGATGTCCAACGGCTTCGTCAAGCGGTCGATGCCAATCCTGCCACAATCGTCACGATTGACGTGGCCGATCTTCGCGTTCGCACGTCCTGCGGAATCGACATTCCGGTCACGATGCCGGAGTCCGCGCGTGAGGCGCTCCTGTCCGGTCGCTGGGACCCCATCCAGGAACTTTTGAACCAAGAATCCGCCATCGACGCCAAGGCCCGCGAGTTGCATTATATGTGAACCGCTGACGCATGCCCACACCCAAAAAGCCGAATCTCGATTCCGTCACCACGATCAATGACGATGGTTCGCGCTATTTTCTGCATCCGGCGGACGTGAAGGGTCGCTGGGTGATTGCGCGTCGGCTGTTAGGTGCGGTCCTGATCGCCATTTACGGCCTCCTGCCTTGTGTGCCGATCAATGGCAACCCCGCGGTGTTTCTCGACGTGGAAAACCGGATGTTCCATCTCTTCGGCGTCACCTTGGTGCCCCAGGATCTCTGGGTCATGTTTTTTTTCATCAGCGGCCTTGGCTTCACGCTGTTTGCCGCCACCGCGCTGTTAGGCCGTGTTTGGTGCGGCTGGGCCTGCCCCTACACCGTTTTTCTCGACCATCTGTATCGCAGGATCGAGCGCGGCATCGAAGGCGATGCTCCCGCTCGCCGGGCGCTCGACCAGTCTCCATGGACCGTGCAAAAAATCGTCAAGCGGGCCATGAAGCACGTGTTGTTTGCGGCGATCTCCGCGGCGATTGCGCACGGTTTTCTATCCTATTTCATCTCGTGGAAGCGTCTCGACGGGTTCATGCACGAAGGTCCGCTCCCGCATGCGACAGCCTTCGCCTGCGTTGCCATTCTCACTCTCGTCTTGTGGTTTTGCTTCGGTTATTTCCGGGAACAATTCTGCATCATCCTCTGTCCTTACGGCCGCCTCCAGGGTGCCTTGATCGACGACGACACCCTGAATGTCGGGTATGACGCAATCCGAGGAGAACCGCGGGGAACCAAGGGCACCACGCCGGGCGATTGCATTGATTGCCACCGCTGCGTTCAAGTCTGCCCGACTGGCATTGATATCCGCAACGGCCTGCAACTCGAATGCATTGCCTGCACCTCGTGCATCGACGCCTGCAATGACGTCATGACCAAAATCAAGCGTCCTCACGGATTGATTCGCTACGATTCCTTCAACGGCTTTACCGGGAAAGTCGCCCGCTTTCTCCGGCCTCGCGTGTATGCTTATGCGTTCCTCGCCGTTCTCGGTTTGGGCGCGCTTGCGGTCGTGGCCTTGCACAAGGCGCGCCCGTTTAACGCCACCATTTCCCGCGCCGTCGGCCCGGCATTTTACAGCGATGCCCAGTCGATCCGAAATATCTATCAAATCCGCGTTTTCAACAAACACAATCAAGACGCCACCGTGAGCATCCGTTTGGGCGAGGGCACTCCGCCCGGCTATCAATTGGGCGCTGGTGGCCAGACGTTTCCGATTGCCGCGCTCTCCGAGGTTTCCCTCACCTGCGTGGTCATCGCCCCCATCGATGCCTATACGGGCATGACCGACATGGCGCTCGAGATCCGCGCCAATCCTGGAAATGTCACTTTGGAAAAAACCGTTCGTTTTATCGGGCCAAATCCGCAGCTCATCCGTCACCCGCGGACAGGCAACCCATAATCCTACATAGGAAAATAGAACCACTGATGCACACTGATAATAAACCATTTTCGACTATTTCTCTATTCATCTGCTAGGTGGGCTGTCCCATCTACGTAATCTCTTGATAATCCGTGGTTCCAATTCTCTTTTTAGGATAATCCATCTCTCACATGACCGCCGTTGCCGCTCTTGTCACGGGTCTAACCACCAGCCTGCATTGCGCGGGCATGTGCGGGCCGCTCGCCTGCGGGCTCGGCTCCCTCGCTCAATCCCAGGGAGAACGCCTCGCCACCGCCTCTCTCTATCATGCCTGCCGCTTGGCCTCCTACGCGATCATCGGGGCCATCTGCGGTGCTCTCGGCCAACAACCGCTCCAAGGGTTTTTTCATTCGCCGGCTGTTTTGTTGCCATGGGCGCTTGTGGTCGTGCTGCTCGTCATGGCCTTTGGCTGGGACAAACAAAAGGCCGCGCGCCCGGCCATCTTCATCCGTTTCATCACACGCTTCCGTTTCAAAATCGGTCAATTCCCCGTTGGCTGGAGCGCCGCCGCCATGGGTTTGCTCACGCCTTTCCTTCCCTGCGGGCCGCTCTATCTGATATTTGGAACATCGCTGTTAGCGGGCTCCGCCGCCAAGGGCGCGGAATTCACCCTCGCCTTCGGAATCGGCACCGTTCCCCTGCTTTGGCTCACCCACCAGCAATTCCACCGCCTGAGCACAAAACTCTCGCCGCTCGCCATCGGCCGCCTGCGTCGCGGACTCGCCCTTGCCACTGCGCTCATCCTGGCCTGGCGTCTTCACGGCACCTTACCCTCCCTGCTTCACCCCGCCACGCCAGTTCCCGAAGCCATTCCCTCGTGCTGCCACTGATAGAGCTGTGCGGATCCACCCGCTCGCCAGATTCACTCAGTGCCCGCTTGCATGCTCACTTCATATCACCTACATCGGCGCTGGACATGCTGAGAGAATGGGGAATTTTCCGTTGGACGAGTGCCTGCCTGCTGGGGCTGTTGAGCGCCTGTGCGCCGGTCGGGCCGGATTTTGAAAAGCCGTCGATGGACTTGCCGGCGTCCTTTTCGCAAGCGGGCATGAAGTGGCAGCGGCAAATGTCTACGACTCCGCCGAAGCCGCGCGCGTGGTGGCGGTTCTATCAGGACGGGGTGCTCACGTCGCTCGTGGAGCGTTCGTTGGTGATGAACCAAGACCTAGCGGCGTCTGGCGCGCGGTTGCGCCAAGCCCGCGAAATGAGCATTGCGGCCCGCTCGTTGTATTTCCCCAATGTCATCCTTGGCGGTTCCGCCGAGCGATCAAAATCGCGGTTTCGAGGGCCTGTCGGAGGCGCCAATCTCGCGGATAGCTTCGCCGTGCCCGTGGATTTCAATTATGAAATGGATGTGTGGGGCAAGGTGCGCAGGCAGGTCGAATCGGCCACCGCGTTGTCCGATGCCGCAGGGGAAACGTTGAACGCTCTGCGCCTGAGTGTCGCGGGAGAGGTGGTGCAAACTTATTGGGCACTCCGTGCCGTGGACGCGGATCGCGAAGTGCTCACCCGCACCTTGGAAATTCGCCGCAAGGCCCTGGACCTGTTAGACAAACGCCGCCATGAGGGCAGCATCAGCGGACTGGATCTCGCCCGGGCCGAAACCGAGGTCGCCACGGCTGAGGCCGACCGGATTCGCCTGGACCAACAGCGTGTCGGACTGGTCAATGCGCTGGCGGTGTTAGAAGGATCCGCGGCGACTGGTTTCACAGTGGTCGAACAAACCGCATTGCCAAAACCGCCAAACATTCCGGGGTCACTGCCGTCCGAAATGCTCCGCCAACGGCCGGATATCCGCGCAGCCGAGCGCCGGGTGGCCGCCGCCAACGCAAACATCGGCGTCGCAAGCGCCGCGTTTTATCCTTCATTCTCGATCGGAGCCTCCAGCGGTTTCGATTCAACCCGCATGGCGGGCTTGTTCCAAGCCTCCTCACTCGTCTGGTCGCTCGGCACAAGTGCCACACTGCCCATCACCAGCGCTAAATGGCTCAACGCCCAACGCAATGCCGCGATCGCCGCGCATGCCGCTGCCAGCGCCGAATACCGCCAGACGGTTCTTGAAGCGATCCGCGAAGTCGAAAACGCATTGCAGGCGGCAGTCCTCCTCGAACGCCGCCAAACCGCGCAGGACAAAGCGTTAGAGTGCGCCCGAAAGACCTTGGAACTGTCGGCAAAGCGCTTCAAATCCGGCCTTGAAAGTTTTCTGGATGTGGTGGACGCGGAACGCACCCGTCTCGATGCGGAGCGCGCGGCCAATGCCATCCGCGCCGAGCGTCTGGCCGTTTCCGTCTCGCTCGTCAAAGCACTCGGCGGCGAATGGTAACCAGAACAAAACCTGATAGATCGCCCTTATGGATTATTGAATGCATCACCCACCACCGTTTCTCATGCGCTATCTTTTTCTCACACTCATCTTGCTCGCCTCCTGCGGGAGGAAAAACGCGCCGGGCGGCCCGCCGCCCGGCGGCACCCCGGAAGTGTCGGTCGTGACCCTGCAACCGCAGCGCGTCGTGTTGACCACCGAATTATCCGGACGCGTGTCCGCCTCGCTCACGGCCGAGGTGCGGCCCCAGGTGGGCGGCATCATTCAAAACCGCTTGTTCACCGAGGGCTCCGATGTCAAAGCTGGAGACATACTCTATCAGATAGATCCGTCGAGCTATCAGGTCGTTCATGACGGGGCGAGGGCGGCGTTGGCGAAGGCCGAGGCCAATTTGGAGCCGATTCGGCTCAAGGCGGTTCGCTATCAGGAATTGGTGAAGAGCGAGGCGGTGAGCGAGCAGGATGTGGACGATGTTTTAGCCGCACGGAAATTGGCCGAGGCGGATATTGAATCGGCAAAAGCAGCTTTGGAAACCGCCCGAATCCAGTTGGCCTATACCAAAATCACGGCTCCGATCTCCGGCCGGATCGGCCGGTCATCGGTGACAAACGGCGCGCTGGCAACGGCGCTTCAGGCCGCGCCCCTGGCCACCATCCAACAGCTTGATCCGGTGTATGTGGATGTGACCCAGTCGAGCGCCGAAATGTTACGGCTCAGAAAGTCGCTGGAAAACGGGCGGGCCACAGGGCACGACGCGGGGTCGAACGTGTTGTTGCTGTTAGATGATGGCACGCGGTATCCCTTGCCGGGCAGTCTGAAATTCACCGAGGCATTTGTGGATGCCGGCACGGGTTCCGTCACACTGCGCACGCTTTTCCCGAATCCGCAGCAATTGTTACTTCCCGGGTTGTTCGTGCGGACGGTGCTTGAGGAAGCGGTCTTGGAGCAGGCGCTGTTAGTTCCGCAGCGCGGGGTCACCCGCAATCCCGCCGGCAAGGCAATGGTCATGGTCGTCGGTGCCGGGGAAACAGTCGAGCCTCGCGTGATCACGGTGGATCGAACCGTCGGCGACCAGTGGTTAGTCAGCGATGGACTGAAAGCGGGAGACCGCGTGATTTTGGAGGGACTTCAGAAAGCGCGCCCGGGCACCGCCGTCAAGGCAGTGCCCTTCGGTCAAAAACCCGCGACCGAACCCGCCCCGCCCCCCGCGCCCGCAACCGGCAA
The DNA here is from genome assembly GCA_903930425.1 of Akkermansiaceae bacterium. Classification (GTDB taxonomy): domain Bacteria; phylum Verrucomicrobiota; class Verrucomicrobiia; order Verrucomicrobiales; family Akkermansiaceae; genus Luteolibacter. The sequence goes on from CAIYYV010000322.1 coordinate 7,095, forward strand.
GAAATAAACGAATTCTCTCATGCCTCGATTTTTCATCAACCGCCCGATTTTCGCATGGGTGATCGCCATCATGATCATGCTGGCAGGCGTGCTCGCCATCAAGACGCTGCCGGTGTCGCAGTATCCTCCGATTGCGCCACCTCAGATCACCATCAACGCGATGTATCCGGGCGCCTCCGCCCAAACCGTGCAGGACACGGTCACCCAGGTAGTCGAACAAAAACTCAACGGGATCGACAACCTGATTTACATGTCGTCCACCAGCGATTCCTCCGGGGCGGTGGCCATCAATCTAACCTTCAAGGCAGGCACCGACCCGAACATCGCGCAGGTGCAAGTGCAGAACAAATTGCAACTCGCCACACCGTTGCTTCCACAACTCGTGCAGCGGCAGGGAATCTCCGTCGTCAAATCCACCAAGAACTTTTTGCTGTTGATCGGCTTGGTCTCCGAAGACGGATCCTTGGACCGCAACAATCTAACGGACTATCTGGTTTCCAACGTCCAGGAGATTATCAGTCGCCTTGAGGGCGTGGGTGAGATGCAGGTGTTCGGGTCGCAGAACGCCATGCGCATCTGGCTGAACCCTAACAAACTGAACAACTACCGCCTGACATCCAACGACGTCATGGCAGCCCTGCAGGCGCAGAATATCCAGGTCTCGGCCGGCCAGTTCGGCGGGAGCCCCGCCGTGCAGGGTCAGCAGTTGAATGCGATCATCAATGCGCGAACCCTGCTGCAGACCACGGATCAGTTTGATGCCGTCATCCTGCGTACCCACGGCGATGGTTCCACGATCCGGTTGAAGGATGTGGCCGAGTGCAAAATTGGCACTGAGAACTATGATGTGCAGTCGTTCTACAAAGGAAAGCCGGTGGGTGCCATGGCGATCCGGCTGGCGTCGGGTGCCAACGCACTGGAGACCGCCACCCGCATCAAGACGAAGATGGATGAGCTGTCCAAATACTTCCCTGCCGGAGTGAAGGTGGTGTATCCGTATGACACCACGCCGTTTGTCAAAATCTCCATTGAGGAAGTGGTCAAGACGCTGATAGAAGCGATCTGTCTGGTTTTCATCATCATGTTCCTGTTCCTGCAGAACATCCGGGCCACGCTGATCCCGACCATCGCGGTGCCAGTGGTTCTGTTAGGAACCTTCGGCGTTCTGTCGCTCAGTGGATTCTCTATCAACACGCTGACCATGTTTGCCTTGGTCATCGTGATCGGCCTGCTGGTGGACGACGCGATCGTGGTGGTGGAGAACGTGGAGCGGATCATGACCGAGGAAGGCTTGCCTCCCAAGGAGGCAACGATCAAATCCATGGGGCAGATCACCAGCGCGCTGTGGGGGATTGTCACCGTTCTGACGGCGGTGTTCATTCCGATGGCGTTTTTCGGGGGATCCACGGGTGTCATTTACCGGCAGTTTTCCATCACGATCATCGCCGCGATGATTCTATCGGTGGTGCTGGCCATGACGCTGACCCCGGCGCTCTGCGCCACCCTGCTCAAACCGGTGGCCAAAGGGCATACCGCGAGCGAATCCGGTTGGTTCAGCGGGTTTTTCCGCAGATTCAATGCTTGTTTCGATTTCAGTCGTTCGCGGTATGAAGGGATTGTGAGCCGATCGTTCGGCAAGCCGCTGCGCTATTTGTGTGTGTATGGGGCCATCGTGGTGTGCATGGGTTTTCTTTTTGTGCGACTGCCCACTGCATTCCTTCCGGATGAAGACCAAGGGTTCATCATTTGTTTGGTCAATTTGCCGGCTGGGTCGACGATGGAACGCACCGTCACGGTGCTGCGGCAGATGGAAGAACATTTTGAAAAGAACGAACAAGACGCAGTGAGTTCGGTCATTACGATCGCCGGCTTCAGTTATGCCGGGCGCGGGCAGAACATGGGCCTTGCTTTCGTGAGACTCAAAGACTGGAAGCTCCGCAAAAGCCCGGCCCTTAAAGCGCCCGCCCTCGCTGCCAGGGCCATGGGAGCCTTTTCCAAAATCAAGGACGGCATGGTCATTGCCATTTCCCCACCCGCCGTGAACGAACTCGGACAGGCGAACGGCTTTGATTTCATGCTGCAGGATCGCGGCGGGTTGGGGCACGCGAAATTGATGGAGGCGCGTAACCAATTGTTAGGCATGGCGATGAAAAACCCTAAATTGATGTTAGTTCGGCCGAACGGTCAGGATGATTCGCCGCAGTTCAAGCTGGACATCGATGACGCGCGGGCCGGCGCTCTTGGAGTCTCACTCAATGATATCAACAGCGTGCTGGCCACCGCATGGGGCAGTTCCTATGTCAACGACTTCATTGAAAATGGCCGCGTCAAAAAAGTCTATCTTCAGGCCGGCCCCGAATACCGGATGCTGCCGGAAGATATCAACAAGTGGTATGTGAGAAACAACCGCGACGAAATGGCCCCTTTTTCCTCGTTTGCCAGCGCCCGCTGGCAGTATGGATCGCCACGACTCGAACGCTATAACGGCATCCCGTCTGTCGAGATCATGGGACAGGCCGCGCCCGGCATCAGCACCGGCGAGGCCATGGCCGAAATGGAGCAAATGGCGGCACAATTGCCGCAAGGAACCGGTTACGAGTGGACCGGGCTTTCCTACGAGGAGAAGAAAGCCGGTGCCCAGGCCCCGGCGCTCTATGCGATCTCTCTGTTAGTGGTGTTTTTGAGCGTCGCGGCC
>CAIYYV010000323.1 GCA_903930425.1 Akkermansiaceae bacterium
CCCGGTGCCGCTCACTGTCACCGTCGCCGCACCCGTGGTGGTGTCGGCCAGCAATGCGTCATAACCGGTGAGAGCGCTGTTAGACGTCCAGGTCGCGCCGTTCTGCAGAGTCACATTGCCGAAGCGGGCAACAAAGTTCGAATTCATCAACAAGGTGCCGCCGTTCACGGTGATCCCCCGCGTGCCGGCCATGGCCGTGCCGTGACCACTCACAAACACATTGGTGGCTCCCACTTCGAGCGTGGCACCGGTGCCCACATTGAAGCCCGATGAATTGAGCAGGGTGTTGCTGACCACCAACTTGCCACTGCCTGACACGTTCGTCGCTCCGGAGTAAATTTTGGCGGTGCTGAAGGTCAAATTGCCGGCCCCAATTTGGTGCATCGCTCCGGCTCCGCTGATCGTGCCGGCGTAGGTCAATGGATCACTGCGGTCGAAGACCAGTGTCCCGCTGTTGACGACGTTGCCGATCGTGCCCGACGTGCTGGCCGCACCGATCTGCAAAGTGGCACCGGCAGTGATGGTTGCATTGCCGCTGTTGGTCCCGGTGAGAATCAAGGTGTCACCAGAAGACGAGTAACTCAGGGCAGAACCTGTGATCGTGCCGCCGATCGTGCCGGAACCGGTGATGGCACCACCGCCGAGAACGACCGCATTGGCAATGGACTGGCCGTTCATGGCGAGCGTGCCGCTGTTCAGTGCCACGCTGCCCGAACCTAGAGCCGTCGCCGCGCCAAGGGTGACCGTGCCGCCGCCAAGGGTGCTTCCGCCCGAAAAACTGTTAGATGTATTGATCGTCAGCCCGCCCGCGCCGATTTTGAAAAGAGTGCCCGCACTGATGCCGTAGGCTCCTTGAATGGTGTAATTGGCCGTGGCGTTGGTGAACTGCATGCTGCTGGGTGCCACGTCGGCCACGCTGATATCCAGCGTCGTCGTTCCGAGCGCGCTGTCATCAAAGATCACCAAATCTCCGGCAAGGTAATCCGTTAGACTGCTGTCTCCCTGAAGTTTCCAGTTTTTGGAACCCTCGATGGCATTGGTGCTCCACTCGCCGCTCGCGAGGCCGGTCCAGACCGGGTTGGAACCGGAAACCACCCAGTTCAGGGCGCTGCCGGTATCCTCCAAAATTTGGACCTGCCGTCCACCGGTGGCGGGCTTGGTGCCGAGCACAAAGGCCGAGGTGCCGGTGCCGCCGATGCTGCCGCCGGTATAACTGAGAAGCTGATAGGTGCCATTGGCGGCAGCCGCGCCACCGAGGTTGATGGTCACCGATCCTGCGGCGCCGCTTGCGGTCAGCGCGCCTGCGGCGATTGCCGGTGCGGTGGTGTAACCATTGCAATCGCCGATTGTGATCGTGCCAGTGCCGGAGAAAACCAGGTTGCCGGTCGTCAAGGTGCCCGCGCCAGCCACACCCGGGGCCAACAAGCCGCCGCTCGCCACTGTGGTCGCACCGACCGTGCCGGTGCCGCCAAGGATCGCCGTGCTGCTGATTGAAATCGCACTGCCTGTTTGCGTGCCGGTCACCGAGAGCGTGCCGGTAGAAATCGTGGTCACGCCGGTGTAGGTGGTGGTGCCGGAAAGTGTCAAGATGCCGGTGCCGGCCTTCGTGAGGGCGACGGTGCCCGTGCCATCATGGATCTGGCCGGCGTAGGCGGTGTTGGTGTTGGCCGAACCAATCGTCAGCACACTGGCGGTGACATTGTTGTTCGTGATCGCGGCCGTGGTCGCCGCCGTTCCGGTCAAATGACTGATCGAAGGACTGAACCCATCGAGATCAAGCGTGCCCGCCGTAACAGTTAGACCACCCGTTGTGGATCCCAGTGCCGCAGCATTGCCCAGCACCAAGGTGCCCCCTGCCAATGTGGTGCCTCCCGAGTAGGTGTTCGTTCCAGTGAGAATCCACTTGCCGATGCCGTCTTTGGTCAAAGTGCCGGTGCCGTTTGCGGCGATTGCCGATTGAATCGTGTTGTTGCCCGTCCCCGTGCCGCCGAGAGAAATGGCGCGGTTGCCGAATACATTTGCAAATGATCCATTGTAGGTGATGGCCCCGCCCACCGAGTCGGAATCCAGCCGCACCCCGAAGCTGGTGTCGCATTGCAGGGCTTTCCCAACCGCCTGGGTCGTCGTGCCGACGTAGCGGAGGATGCCCGGGCCGCCGCCGGTCGTGCGGAAGCGCACTTGATCGGCCGCGCCGAGATTGGCCGCCGTCTCAAATTCCAAGGCGCTGTTGGCGGCAGTGCCTGTGAAGTAAATATTGTTTGCATCTGCTGTGCTCCCGGTCTTTCCGCCCAGCACGCCCGAGCCCGTGACACGCAGTATGCCACCGCCTGAGATCGCGGTGGCTCCGGTATAAGTGTGCGCCCCGGTGACTGTCCATTTGCCGGCACCCGATTTGGCCAACGTGGTGATGTTGGCCACGGTGCCGCTGTCGCCGAGAATGGAATCGAAGGTGTTGGCGTTGGTATTCGAGCCGCTGAGTGTGAGTGTGCGGGCGGAAGCGGTGCCGGTTTGGGCGACATTCGCCGCAGTGAAGCTGATCGTGCCTGTGCCATTGTTGCTGATGCCCGCGCCGGCCACCATGGTGATCGAACGCTCGGTCGTATCGGTCGTGCTACCGACATAGCTCAGGATACCGCCATTCAAGGTGATAGTAGAGGAGCCACTGCCGATGGAGGAATTGCTGCCGCCGATCGCCAATTTATCCACTTTCAAGGTGCCACCCGACACGGTGACCGCGCCCCCGAAGGTGTTGGCCGCATTGTTCAGATAAAGGGTGCCAGAGCCACTCTTGGTGAGTTTGCCTGTGCTGCCGCTGATGACACCGGTAATCACCGGCAAGGTGGTCGTCGCGGTGTTGATGGTCAGCGTTTGCGCCGTGCCCGAACCGAGGTCAAGCCCGCCGCCAATCGTCAAGCCACGTGATGTCACCCAGGATTGGGTCGCTCCCACGATGAGATTCGAATTGATTGTCAATACGCCACCAGTGCCCGAGTTCAACACAATGCCGCCGGCAGCGTAGTTGATGTCGGCTAGCGAAGCCCCCATGAGGGTCAGGGTATTGCCGGCGGAAAGGGTCACGTTGCCCGTGGCAATACCACCGCTCACACTGCCGGAGTCCAACTCGATGCCACCCACCGTCAAGTCCGCCGAAAGCGCTGCAGTATAAGTGGTGCCGCTCGTGGGGGCGAAAATTTCGTTGAAGCGAAGGGCATCGGTGGTGCCAATGGATAGCGGATCCGTTGCACCTCCCGAGGTGGTGGCCCAATTCGCGACGGTATTCAAGTCCGTCGTGGTGACGTCCTTGTAGACACGCGCTGCAAAAGCAGGCGAGGAAAGCGCGAGGGCGGAAAGCGCGGATGCGGCAAGAAATCGATGATTTTTTAGAGGGTTCATGGCGGGTCGAAGTCAGGGTTCCGGTAAAGCTAGCCCTCGATCAGGGGCTCCGCAAGGGGTCGATACTGGTTTTCCCTGAAAACCAGTTTGAGCGGGCGCGCCCTGTGACTGGTTGGCTCAGAAAACCATCTGATTTCAGATGCTGCGGGGCGCTTGCTGTGCTTCGTTTCTGAGTGATTGTTTCCTCTGTCGCTCCTTGCCCGCGCCGTCGCCACCGTCCAATGCTGTCACCATCGTCGGCGTTCCGGGCGCGGTGGTGGGTTCTGTTAGCCGCCCTCACAGGCACTGCTTCGGCCACGGTGTTAGATCCTGCGGTTCCGTATGCGTGGTATCAGGGAAACTCCGGCATCACGGTTTCCACGGACGGCTACACGGTCACCCGTTGGACGAACAAAGCGACCACCGGCACCACCCCCGCCTTGCGCGACCTCAGCTCGGTGAGCGGCGCGCCCATCCGTTGGAATGTCGTCAAGTCTGACCTCTCGGCCAGCCAGGTGATGCGCTTCAACGGAAACTATGACGGCATCTACGCCTCGTCCGGCAATTTTGGCACCCTCAGCGGCTCGCTCACCGTGGTCGCCTGGCTCCGACCGCGGGACACCGTGCGCGGCTTTCTCTTCGATTCGTCGACCTATTCGAACGGATTGACCCGCGCCCAAATCAACACCGGCAACTGGCAGGTCAGCACCGAGCCCGCTGGCGGCACCGCCGCCAACCCCGGCACCATCACCGGTCCGGTCACCCTCGACACGTGGGAAGTCCATTCGTTTGTCCTCAATCCAGGATCTCCCGCCACCTTTCAACATTATATCAACGGCACCCTCGCGGGATCCACCGTGAACCTCGCCCAAGCCGGCGTGCTGAGCGGCTTCATCCTCGGCAACAATGTCGCTCCCGGCGGCGGCCTCGGCTTCGACGTCGATGTCGCCGAACTCCTCATCTATAACTCGTCCCTCAACACCACCGACCGCCAGGAGGTGGAAACCTACCTCACAACCAAATGGTCCGGCCTCACCGACGGCGTCAACACGCCGCCCGAACCGATCGCCTCCACCAGCCAGCCGTTCGCCAGCGGCCTCTCGGGTTATAACACCTTCCGCATCCCCGCCATCGTCACCACAAACCACGGAACCGTGCTCGTCTCTGCCGATGGCCGCGTCAGCAACTCCGGCGATATCCCCTCGAACATCGACAACGTCGTCCGCCGCAGCACCGACAACGGCAACACCTGGGGCCCCGTGATCGTCACCGCCAATTATGGCACCAATGCCACCGATACCGACACCTATCCGATCACCGGTGATAGCGTCACCCTGCGCACCCGCAATTCCGCCAGTGATCCTGCCCTGCTCGTGGACCGAACGAACGGCCGCATCTGGGTCTTCTACGATAATGGCAGTAATTACAGCTACAACGGCTTCGGCCGCACCATCAAACTGGAACTCCGCTACAGCGATGACGACGGACTCACGTGGTCGCCACGCGTCGACGTCGAGGCCCTGAACCCCACCCTCCGCCCACTCGCAACCGAAACGTTCACATTCGCCGGTGTGTCCCACACCTACGGCAAGGGCGAGTATATCGTCGGCCCCGGAAATGGCATCCAAATCGAAAAAGGCACCCACGCCGGACGCCTCATCCTCCCGGTGTATTGGTATCGCTCCAGCAACAATTCGTCGTTCATCTTCAGCGACGACCACGGAACCACCTGGCAACGCGGCGGCATCTGCGGCTACGGCACCGGCGAAGTCCAAATCACCGAACTCGCCAATGGCGACCTCCTCTCGTCCATGCGACCGTCCGGCGCGGGTGCCGGCTACCGCTGGTTCAGCACCAGCACCGATGGCGGCCTCACCTGGGGTGCCATGTTCCGCTTCGACTCCACCGCCACCTACCCGGTGCCCGACCCAGCCTGCCAAGGGAATATCTTCCGCCTCACCACCACCATGGAAAGCGATAAAAACCGGCTCGTCCATGCCAACTGCGCCAGCACCGGCAGCCGGGTGGCCATGACCGTCCGCACGAGCTACGACGAGGGCCAGTCATGGAGCGCCTCCCGCCTCGTCTATAACAGCAGCGCCGCCTATTCGTCCCTCACCCGCCTCTCGAATTCCGATATCGGCCTGCTCTACGAAAAAGATAACTATACCTCGATCGACTTCGTCCGCGTCACCCTGCCCCAAGCGTCGAATCTAACAGACTCTCTGCCGCCCTACACGCTTTGGGCGAATGATCACTTCAGCCCGGCCCAATTGATGGCCCCCACCGTCTCCGGCCAATCCGCCGACCCCGACACGGACGGCATCACGAACCTCGCGGAATTCGAGGCCGGAAGCGATCCGTTAGTGAAGGATAATTTTTCTCAATGGACCGGCCCGGACCTCGGGAAACTCGCCATCATCGGCGACTCGATCACCCAGGCGGCGGGCAATAACTACAGCGCCAACGTTTATCCCCAGAATGCCTGCCGCGGCTACCGATGGCACCTGTTCAAACAACTCGTCGATGCCGGTGCCAAATTTGATTTGGTTGGCTCGATCAACACCAATTATACATCCGATGCGGCATACCCCGGTTGGCGCGGGTTCCAGTTTGATCGCTCGAACGAAGGGCACTACGCGTGGCGGGCCTATCAGATCAGGGGCACCAGCGCGGGACCGTCCACGGCGAACCGCGGCACCGGCAATATCACCCAGTGGGTCGATCCGAAACTCGGCGGCTACATTCCCGACACGGTCACCCTGATGATCGGCATCAATGATTTGAGCGAAAGCAGGACGCCCACGCAGGTCAGTGACGATGTCTCGGCCATCATCGACACGCTGCAAGCCGCAAACCCGAAAGTGCGCGTCTATCTGATAGAGCTGCTGCATGTCGGGTCCGGTCATGCCCAGTATCCCGCATTGAACACCACGGTGGATACCTACAACACCACCTTCCTCCCCGCGCTCGCGACCGCCAAAACCACCACCACCTCGACCGTTACCGTGGTCCCCATGTCGAATGACGCCACCGGCGGCTTCATCGCCGACCAGATGACCCATGACAACGTCCACCCTAACAGCCGGGGCGAGGCCTGCATCGCCGGAAAAATCGCCACCGCCATGGGCCTCACCTCCCAATGGACGCCCATCGCCGTGACCAACGGCGACTTCGAAAGCGGATTCTCCGGCAGCGGCCTGACCACCCGCCCGAGTGCTTGGACGCTCTATGGCTCGCCCGGTGCGAACCCCTTGAAAGTGACCGACTACTCGGTCGTCGCCGAGAGCAAGGTGGATCTCACGCCCACCGGCGTCTCGGCCACCGCGGGGTCGAGTTATGTCATCGCAGGCACCACCGATACCGGTATCAAACAAACCCTTACAGAAACCCTCACCACCGGCCGCCAGTATATGCTCCAAGTCAGCGCCTACTCCGGCTCCGCCGCCCTCACCGCCGGCGATTGGGCGGTCGAGGTCTGGGCCGGATCCACTAAGGTCGGCGAGGCCGACAACAAACGCAAAGTGAACCAATACAGCACCGGAACCACTACTCAAATCGGCTCGAAACTCACCGAGCTGTTAGTTGAGTTCACCGCGGCCGATTTTCCGGCGGCCATCGGCCAAACGCTGGAAATCCGCCTGATTGCCAAAAATGCGGCGCGCTATGTCGGCTTCGACGACGTCCGGCTCTCGTGGAAACCCGCGCCCGCCACCGCCGCATCCAAACACCTCAAAGTCTACGTGCTCACCGGCCAGTCGAATTCGCTCGGCACCACCAGCGGCAACGAAATCGACCGCTTGCCCGGCCTCGACCCGGCCGATGACCAAATCCGGTTCTGGTGGGAAAATGTGGCCGATGCCACCCTCTCGCTCGGGCGCAGCGGCACGTTTTTCAAGCCGCTCCAAGCACAGCAGGGAAACTATTACTATGCCGGTAGTGAAACCCACTGGGGACCGGAAATCGGCTTCGGCCGCGCGCTCTATCATGCCGGTGAACGCGATTTCGTGATTGTCAAAACGTCGCGCGGCGGCGGCGGCAACACGAACTGGGACAAGGCATCGAGCGGCCACATGTATTCCCAACTGCTCAACACGGTCACCGCCGCTTGCAGCCGCCTCACCGCCGAAGGCCACACCTATGAACTCGCCGGCTTGCTCTACCTCCAGGGTGAAAGCAACACCACTGCAGAGGCCGCCATCGCCGGCGCCAGATTCAAAACCCTCGTCGATAACCTCCGCATCGATCTCACAAACGCCTCCACCCTCAAGGGCTATATGGTCGGCAATGTCGATAGCAGCACGGATGACGCCACCACCCGCGCCCAACAGGAAGCCATCGCCGCCGCCAATCCCTCGTATCTCTTCTATGCCGACAGCTTGGATATGCAGGATGAACTCAATCCGGTCGATAACCTGCACCATAACAAAAAAGCGAAACTCGCCAATGGCGCACGCTTCGCCCAGTTGGTCCTCGGCCAGGCGGCAAAATTCGATGCGTCCGCAGGCTTCGCCGCGCCCTATGGCATCAACTACGGCGCAAGCGCCGCGGGCAACGCGCCCGAAGCAGGACTCGCCACGAATCTCAGCGAATCCAGCCCCATCCTTCAAGGGTGGTCGGAAGAACGCTTCACCACCGCCGCCGCCAATCAATCGCTCGCCAGCATCGCCAGCGACCCGGTCGGCCTCATCCCGGTCCTCGCCATCACCGATGCCGATGTTTCAGGAACTGGCTACTACGAATCCCGTAAGTTCACCACCACCCAAACCGCAGGCTTCTCAACCAGCGGCTGGCGCGCCGAAATCAACGCGCGCTTCCCGACGGCCTTCGATTCCATCCCCTCTGTGTTTTTCCAATACGGCGACGCGTCAACCCGCTGGCTCGTCGAGTTCCAACGCACGACTAACGGAAACCTCAACGCCAGCATCACCGGCCCCGACGGACCCCAAACCATCACACTCCAAACCACCTACGACGATGGGTTTCACCGAATCTCTATCAGACGCTCGGCCGCCGCCGCGGGCACACTGGCGGACCTCGTCCTCGATGGCGCGGTTGTCGCACAAGTCACAGCCACCGCCACCGATGCCGCTCTCGAACCGGGCGTGCTCTTTGGAACCCACAGTGCCACCGGTCAGGGCACCATCCACGTGGCCAGCCTGTCGTTTACCACCCCGCCCGACCTGCCCGAACTCTCCATCCAGGCCACTGACCCCGAAGCTCACGAAACCGGCGACACCACCGCACAATTCACCCTCAGCCTTTGGCCGGCTCCCGCCACCGCGCTCACCGTGAACCTCGCCTCATCCGGCACCGCTAACAGCGGCTCGGATTATACCGCCCTGCCCACTTCCGTCATCGTCCCCGCAGGCACCACCTCCGTGCTCGTCCCCGTCACCGCTCTGCCCGATACCATCGGCGAAGGCACCGAATCCGTCATTCTAACCATCGATCCGGGCACTGATTACACCGTCCTCCCGACTTCCTCCGCCACGGTCTCCATCCTGGAAAGCAGCGACACCGTGACCGTCACCGCCACCGATGCCAATGCGGCACCTCCGGCCGACACCGGCACTTTCACCTTCACCCGCGGACTTTCCGCCGGCTCGCTCACCGCCAATTACTCGCTGTCGGGAACCGCCACGGCCGGCACGGACTACGTGACACTTCCCGATTCGGTCACTTTCCCCGATGGAGCCACCACCGTGACCGTGACCGTGACGGCACTGGCTAACAATTACTATTTACGGAGTGGTAAAACCCTGATCGCCACACTCGGTATAGGAGCGGGATATTCCGCAGGCACCCCGTCGAGTGCCCAGATCGCCGTCGCCGGATCGTTTTCCAACCCCACCAAGGCCCCTAACACCGATGCGCTCGGCCTGGCATCGAGTTGGCTCGGCGACGTGCCACTCGCCACCGAGATCCCGGTTTGGGATGCCCACCTGCTCGCGCCAAATAGCTCGGCCATCACCGCCAACACCACCTGGGCCGGCATGCAAATCGGCTCCGGCGCCGCCGCTCCCGCCGGCAATGTCACTCTTACCGGCGCGTTTTCCCTCACCCTCAATGGCGTACTCGACCTGGGCGACACCCGCAACCTCAGCGCCACCCTCAATAGCCTGGTTTTCCGAGGCCTTACCGGAACCACTACCCTGGCAATTTCAAACACCTCCGGAGTGTTCAATGGCTCTGTCTTGGCCAACGGCCTCAATTTCAACGGCTCGATCAGTTTGCGTGGCGGATCTAACAGTATTCAGGGAGCGGACGGAGTTGCGGGTTCCAGCGACAATTACTA
>CAIYYV010000324.1 GCA_903930425.1 Akkermansiaceae bacterium
AGAGATCCCTTGCGGAGAATCGGGTATATTTTGGAAAGAAGGGTGATGGCATGCCTATTCTAAAAAGGTACATCTCTGAAGTTCAGGGAGGCATCGTGCCGCGTTCCTGGTGGCCTGCCGATGAAGCAGGCCACAACCAAGAGGCTAAGAGGGATCACCTCAACAAACTTCTAAAAGGGGTAACCACTTTTGAAACACCGAAGCCAGAGAGACTTCTACAGACTATACTGATGATTGCCACCAATCCCGGTGATATTGTGCTAGACTCGTTCCTGGGTTCCGGCACGACGGCAGCTGTGGCCCACAAGATAGGTCGTCGCTGGATCGGCATTGAATTGGGAGAACATTGCGACACGCATTGCCTGCCACGTTTGAGAATGGTCATTGATGGACAAGATCCCGGAGGCATTACCGCTTCAGTTGATTGGCAAGGCGGCGGTGGTTTCCGCTACTACCGTTTGGCGCCGTCTCTCATCAAAACGGACCAATGGGGCAATGCCGTCATTAATCCTGAGTTCAATCCCGAACTGCTGGCGGAAGCGGTTTGCAAAGTGGAGGGATTTGATTACGCGCCAAGCCAGGAGCACTACTGGCAGCACGGCAAGGCAAGCGAACAGGATTTTATTTACGTGACCACCCAGACGCTGTCCCGCCCGCAACTTGAAGAACTTTCCAGCGCTGCCGGTTCAGGGCGTTCGCTGCTCGTGTGTTGTGCCGCCTTCCGCGTGAAGGAAGACAGTTTCCCAAATCTAACATTGAAGAAGATACCAAAAGCCGTGTTGCACCGCTGCGAGTGGGATCATGACGATTATTCCCTTCGTGTCAGCAACCTGCCCGCCGCACCACCCAAACTGGGGCAGATGGAGATGTTATAAGGATCTCACGCGAAGGCGCGAAGGCGCGAAGAATTGAGAATTAGAAAAAATACAAGTGTTAGAAGTTAAGGAACCATCCAGAACGACATCAGAAACAAATCTAAAACCTTCGCGTCTTCGCGCCTTCGCGTGAGACCCTCTTTCTCACCCAACTAACCAAACATCCACATGAGCTATCCACCTGATATAGGATCAACACAAAACCTCAACACCCCTTCGCGTGAGAATCTGGATGTTGAATCGATCTCGGCCATTGTGGTTGACTGCGCCTACAAGTTACACGTGGAAGCCGGGCCCGGATTGTTGGAGACGGTTTACGAGGTTGTACTTGCCAAAATGCTGGAGAATTCCGGGCTTCGCGTGAAGCGACAGGTTCCTGTGCCGATCGAACTGATGGGCTTGAAATTCGACGAGGGTTTTCGCGCCGATCTAATTGTTGAGGATACGTTTCTCATTGAACTAAAATCTGTCGAGCAGCTTGCCGCCGTTCATTCGAAGCAGGTGCTGACCTACCTCAGACTCCTCAAAATGCCGGTTGGACTACTCATCAATTTCGGCAATTCCACTTTCAAGGAGGGAGTCAAACGCATCGTCTGCAATCATCATGATCTCGCGTCGTCACGCCTTCGCGTGAATCTTCAGGAATCCCCGATCCCATGAGTCCGTCCGTCCGCACCATTTCACAACGCCTTAGCCTTCGCTTGCCGCAGAAGGATTCGCTGGAGATTCTCGACCAAGTGTTCTCCACCCTGAATCTGCCGGGCAAAAAACCGGATGTCGGTGAGGCGCTCGCGCAAATCAGGGAGAGTTTCCCCACGGTGGCCGATTTCGAGCGGGACTTTGTTTCGCTCTGTTTCGCGCTCGCCACGGGCGTCGGCAAAACACGCCTGATGGGCGCATTCATTTCCTACCTCCACATCACCCACGGCCTGCGGAATTTCTTCATTCTCGCACCGAACCTAACGATTTACGACAAGCTCATCACCGATTTCACTCCTAACACCCCGAAATATGTCTTCAAAGGCATCGCGGAATTTGCCACGGACACACCTTGGTTGATCACCGGCGACAATTACGAGGAATACCGCGGCGGTGGCCATGCGGATCTTTACGGGCGGGTGGAAATCAATATTTTCAACATCTCCAAACTCAACCGGGACACGAAAGAGACCGAGACCGGCACTCCGCGCATCAGGCGATTGCGGGAAACACTCGGCGAAAGCTATTTCGATTACTTGCGTCAACTCACGGACCTTGTTCTGATCATGGACGAGTCTCACCGCTACCGTGCCGATGCCGGAGTGCGGTCCTTGAACGAGTTGAATCCGCTCATCGGCTTGGAACTCACCGCCACGCCCTTTCTTGATAAGCCGACCGGTTCGCTATGGTTCAAGAATATCATCTATGACTATCCGCTGGCCCGCGCCATTGAAGATGGCTTTGTGAAAGACCCGGCCGTCGCAACGCAAGAGGATTTTAACCCCAAGGATTGCTCACCCGAAGAACTGGAACGGGTCAAACTGGAAGACGGCGTGCGCTTGCATGAGGAAACCAAGGTGGAACTTGATACCTATGCCCGTCAGACCGGCAGAAGGCGCGTGAAGCCCTTCATGCTGGTGATCGCGAGGGACAC
>CAIYYV010000325.1 GCA_903930425.1 Akkermansiaceae bacterium
CAAATTCTTGGCCTCGGCGAAAAAATGATCTGTCGCTGGCTCAAAGGACCGTTCCAGGTATCCGCATCCATCAGCAACTACATCCGCGTCTTGATCGCGGATCCTGCAGCTTTTGAAATCCTCAAAACCCGCAATTGGAACAGCCATCATAAGAGAATCGCGAGCTGAAACCCTTGATGAAAAATGAATGTGCTATTAAGGAATAATGGACGATTCGGCTGCCCATCGCCCCATCTAAAAAGACCGCAGGATTTTGATCGCGCCATGCGCGGAATCTCCGGATAGTCGCAGCACGCCATGTCCCACGACATCACCCAATACCTGAGAGAAACCGTCTCACGCGGCGGATCAGATCTGCACCTCAGCGCCTGGGCCCCCGCCTGCGTCCGCATCAATGGTGCCATTCAATCGCTCGATGAAGTCACACTCGATCCTCAACAGGTCCGCAACCTCGTCCTCGACACCCTAACAGAATCCCAGCGCGCCACCTTGGAACAGGAATGGGAACTCGATTATGCATTGCAAGTCGAGGGCGTCGGCCGCTTTCGCGGCAATGTCCATATCGCCCGCGGCAACATCGAGGCAGCGTTCCGTTTCATCACCCAGGATATCCCCGAACTCGAATCCCTCGGCCATTACGATGTCGTGCGCGATTTCTGCAAGCTCCGCAGTGGCCTCGTGCTCGTCACCGGCATCACCGGCTCTGGAAAATCCACCACGCTGGCCTCGATGGTCAAACGCATCTCGGACACCCATAATGGCGTCATCATCACGCTCGAGGATCCTATCGAATATATTCTCCAACACAGCTCCTGCCTGATCAAACAACGCGAAGTCGGCAGCGACACCCATAGCTTCTCCAAAGCCCTGCGCCAGTCACTCCGCCAAGACCCCGACGTCATCGTCGTGTCAGAAATGCGCGACCTCGACACGATCCGGATCGCTCTTACCGCGGCGGAAACCGGGCACCTCGTGCTCGCCACCCTCCACACACCGGACGCCCCGCAAACCATCGACCGCCTCGTCGACGTGTTTCCCGCAGACCAGCAACCCCAGATCATCGCCCAGTTGGCCAGTTCGCTCGAGGGCATCATCTGCCAACGCCTGATTCCCCGAGCCGACGGCAAGGGCCGCGTCCTCGCCTCGGAGGTGTTAGTGCCCGGACACGGCATCCGCAACTGCATCCGCGAACGCAAACTCGAACAAATCGTCGGCCTGATGGAAATCGGCCACCGCGATGGCAACCGGACGATTGACCAAAGCATCGCCACGTTGTTAGAGTCGCACCTCATCACCCGCGAGGAAGCCATTTTCCACAGCCGCGAACGCAAGATTTTCGAGGCCCCAACCATCGAACCCCGCAAACCGAAATCCATCTGGACCTAAGACATCATGGAAGCTCCCAGCCCTATGTATATCCTGACCCGCGCCGCCACCTTGGTCGCCTTGATCGTCGCCGTGCTTTTCGGCTACAGTTTCGTCAAAAAGAAACAACGCAAGGCGGCCATCACTGCGGAACTCGAGTCGATCACCAGTGACAGCTCGTTCTTCCAACAGTTCTACGCCGTAGACGCCCAAAAAACCCTCGTCAGGGCGATCGGCCTCATCGCCGAAGCCAACTTGCTCGGCGTCACCCCGGAATCCGCCATCAACTGCGGCCTCGGCATCCAACCAAAGTTCTTCGATAACGGCCTCAAAGATCAAGCCTCGCTCCCCCGTGAAAAAATCATCCGCGCCTGCCTCCGAAGCAATTATGAAAATTTCCTCAAACTCGGCTACGCCCCGGATGTCCAAACCCTCAACGCCATGAAAAATGGCGA
>CAIYYV010000326.1 GCA_903930425.1 Akkermansiaceae bacterium
CATCAAGCACCTCCGAAAAACTTCTTGTCGCCCATGGCGGGATTATTTACGAATGGAGTGTCGGCCATGCCTTTGGATTTTTGTTTTTCTAACTGAAAATGAACAGGTGTCGGAATGATTGCCCGCCATCATGTCAGATTCTGAATGATCTTTCCGGGGCGGTCGGTTTCTTGTCATCCTTTCAACTCCTACTTTCATGCTTGAGTTTTTTTCAGCCAGCACGCGCATTGTCGATTCCCGGAACGCCATCACAGAATGCATGGAATCCGCCCTTGGGGCGGACAAGTCATGTGATCTTGTGATTTTGAGCGCGACCATCGGTCACGATTATCAGGCACTTATCGATCAAGTGAGGGTTTTGTCGCCCGGGGCCCGGGTGGTGGGTGCGTCGTGTTGTGGCATTGTGGGTCGAGAAGGCGTGAGTGAGTCGATGAAGGATGTGGCGATCATGGCGGTGCGCGGCACCTCATTGGCGGTCGCGCATGTGGATGGCATCCATGGTCGCAATGCCTATGCCAAAGCGGCGGACTTGGCGCGGCAATTGAAGGCGGCGCAGCCGGGCATCAACATGCTGTTCTTGCTCGCGCCCGGCATTGATATCGCGAATGATCAATGCATTGCTGGGATCGAGTCGGTGCTGGGCCCTGATGTCACGATCTTCGGTGCCACGTCATCCGATAACATGCGCGGTGTGGTCAACTATCAGATGGTGGACGGCCAAGTGTTTGAGCATGCTGCGTGGGCCGTTGGATTTGCGGATCCCACCCTCACGGTGGACACCCAGGCGACCCACGGGTTTCTCGCTGTGGGAGAACCGTTGCGGGTGACGCGTGCGGAGGGCACCCGCCTGATCGAACTGAATGGCAAACCGGCTTGGTCGGAATACACTGCGCGGCTAGGATTGGATATCGGCACCGCCACTTGTGGGGATTCCATTCCCGTGGGTGCGCTCGCTGAATTATTGTCAGACCGTTTGGCGGCGGAGTATGGCAACACGCACATTCTCCGGGTTGTGACGCGGCGTGATGCGGATGGCGCGATGCACTATCCGACGGAGATTTCAGTGGGCACCCAGTTGTGGCTGACGGTGCGGGATGAGGCCCGCATTTTTTCCGACATGGATCGGATGATGAGGCAAATGGTAGCGCGGTCGGGAGGGCGCAAGCCGGTGGCGGTTTTTCATGCCGATTGTCTGGCGCGCGGGCGGTTTTTATTCAACCGGGTGATGAAAGAGGAACTGGTGAGTCGCATGCAGTTTCCATTGAGTACGGACGGGGTGCCGCCGCCTTGGCTCGGCATGTATGGGTTTGGGGAGTTTGCCCGGCTTGGCGGCGCGAATACCTATCACAATTACACCACCGCCCTCTACGCCATCTTCCGTAAGTAGCGTCAGGCATTCGGGGCTTGGGGCAGCCAATGGTCCAGGATGACCGCCAAGGAGTGGGGGGAAAACGGCTTGGAGATGTGGCCATTCATGCCCGTGTCGAGGCATGCTTGTTGGTCTTCCTTCATGGCATTTGCGGTCATGGCAATGATGGGGATCCGCGGGTTGAGGACCGGCGAGTCCGCACTGCGGATCACACGCGTCGCTTCCAAACCATCCATCCCGGGCATTTGCATGTCCATCAAGACCAAGTCGTATGGGACGGTGCTCAGCGCTTGGATGGCTGAGGCCCCGTCGGTCACCACATCCACTTGCAGTGTCAATTTTTTCAAAAACCCGACAGCGACTTTTTGGTTGATGAGGTTGTCCTCGGCCATGAGGATGCGGAGCTGTTGCCAGTGGGCTTGGTAGCTGGGCGCGGCGGTCGGGTGTGTGGACGGCGGCAGCGCGTGCAGGCAGGTGGCGAAACAGGCGGTGAACCAAAACTCAGACCCGTGGCCGACCACGCTCGAGACGCCGATTTCACCGTCCATGAGAAGCACCAGTTGCTTGGAAATGGCCAAGCCTAGGCCCGTGCCGCCAAAATGACGCGACGTGGAGGCTTCCATCTGAGTGAACTTTTGAAACAACGAGGCATGCTTGTCGGCCGGGATGCCGATCCCCGTGTCGCGCACCGCAAAGTGCAGCACGATGGCCGTGGAGCTGGCCGATACCTGGCTCACGTGCACCGTGACCGAGCCGTGAGGAGTGAACTTCACGGCATTGCTTGTTAGATTGAGCAGGATTTGGCGGAGCCGTCCGGAGTCGCCGTTGACGCCGACGGGCACGTCCGGATCGATGATGCATTGGAAATCGAGGCCTTTTTTCTTGGCTTGCGGGGCGATTAAATCCGCAAAGTTCTCAAGCGTGATCTTGAGGTTGAAATCGTGAATATCCAAGTCGAGTTTCCCCGCCTCGATTTTTGAGAAATCCAGAATGTCATTGATGAGGGTGAGGAGGGCCTCGCCGCTGGCACGCACGATTTCAGCAAAATGGCGTTGCTCGTCATTGAGCGGGGTGTCTAACAGAAGATCGGTCATGCCGATGACGCCATTCATGGGGGTGCGAATTTCATGGCTCATGTTGGCCAGGAACTCGCCTTTAGCGGTGTTGGCGATATTGGCCTTTTTGGACATCTCGGTGGCGCGGGAGGTGGCGATTTCGAGTTGGCGGTTGGTTTCGAGGAGATCCGCCTCGGACTGCTTGCGCTCGGTGATGTCCCAGTTGGTGCCGATCATGCGGAGGGCGCGGCCGGACGCGTTGCGCTGGACCAAGGCGAAGGCGCGGATGTGATGGATGCTGCCATCGGGCCAGATCACGCGGAACTCGGTGTTGAATTCCTTTTCTCTGGCGAGGGCGCGTTGGATTTCCTCGTTTCCGCGCTGACGGTCCTCCGGGTGGAGTCCGGCCTGCCATGCCTCGTAGGCGCCGCTGAACTGGTCTGGAGTGATGCCATACAGGTGGAACATCTGCGGGTCCCAGTGCAGACGGTTTTCGACCACGTCATAGTCCCAGATGCCGACGCCGCCGGCCCGCGCGGCGAGGGTCAAGCGCTCGGCGGTTTGGGCATGCGTGATCTCGGCTTGTTTGCGTTGCGTGATGTCGTGGAAGGTCCAGATTCTTCCGTGGTTTTTCCCGCCGCTATCGATCACCGGCGCCGAATACCGTTCGAGCACCATGCCATTTTTGAATTCGATTTCGTCATGGCTGATTTCTTCGAGGTGTTGATAGAGGTACTCGATTCTGGCCAGAAATAACTCGGGCTCCTTGGTCAAGCCGACGACGTGCTTGAGCAGCGTGGAGTCATCGTCGTCGGCCAGAATCGACGCGGGAATCTCGAACATCGTGTCGATGCGCTGGTTTTTGAGGATTCTTTTCCCGTGTTCGTCGATCACCAAAATGCCATCCAGCGTGGTGTTCGACTGCGCTTCCAGCATGGCGGTTTTCAGAAGCAGCGCGGCCTCGGCTTGTTTGCGTTCGGATAAATCGACAAAGCATTCCAGAAGTTTATCCTGACCATTCAGCCGAATGTGTTTGACCGTTTTGAGGATGGGCAGGCGTGAGCCATCGGCTCGGAGCATTTCGCGTTCCGAGTTGTCGACCGCCTTGTCGAGGTCGCAAACAGGGCAGGCCCCTTCATCGGCCGGGCAGAGGAGCGAGTGGCAGCGTTTTCCGATCAGCTGATTCAGCGAGCCGCCAAACAATGAAAGGGCAAAATCATTGGCCTGTTCAATGACCCGGGTGGCCGCGTCCACAATGACGACGCCGGCAGGAAGATTGGCCATCAGGATTTGTTGATTGGACTGGCTTTCAAGGATATCGCGGGTCCGCTCAATCACCTGGTATTCCAACTTCTCGTTTCGGTGGAGCTGTGCACAAATGATGATGACAAGTCCGGTGGTGAGGATCAGCCCGACGAGGACGACCTGCCACGCAATGCGCGCCGGATGCACTCTCAGGAATGTCGGACCCGCGTGGGCGGTCACGGCGAAGGCTTTGCCAAAAGCCAGGATGGGCCGCGTGACGGAGATCAACGAGAATTGCGGATCTGTGGCATTCTGATCCGTGGCGAGAATTTCGGGCGGAGCATCGGTGCGAAGCAGCGAAAGTTCTAAGGCGGTCGAGTGATCGGATGTCGCGTGGCGGAGCAGGGTGCTCATGCGCAAAGCGGCCACGGCAAAACCGCGCACGCGGCGCGGCGTCGCCTCGTCAAAAACCGGCCGGAAGATCAGCAGGCCTTTTTGATTTTCGGTTTCTTGGAGCAGGGTGACGGGCGGACTTCCGGTGCTCAGGCCGCTCTGTGCCGCAGATTGCAGCGTTTCAAGGCGCTTCGCGTCCGAGCCGAGATCGTAACCCATGACGGCTTCGTTGCCGGTCGCTGGTGCCACCATTGCGATGGGATAATAGATCGAGCGTCCGGTGGCTGGCACGGGCTTCCCATGGGCGTCTTTTTGCCAAATGGAAAAATCCTTGCCATTGGCAGTGCGGGCCTGGGCTTCAAAGTCGGACAGATCGGTCGCGGGCACAGCCGGAACCCACTCCCATGCTTGGATTGCGGGATTTTGGGTAAGGTAGGCGGAGAAGTGATTGAACTCATTGAGGGAGATGTCTGTGTTGTGTTCGTAGAAGCGGGCCAGACTTTCGAGTTCGGTGCGGATGAGGATGTGGAGGGTTTCGGCGATGAGGTCGGCCTGGTTGCCGGCGAGTTCTTCAAACGCGAGTCGGCGGTTTTTGAATTCTTGTTGGTGGGCAAGGGTGGCGGTGAACCCAGTGAGCACTGCACCGACGGCGATTGCCAGAGCGGGCTCGATGTGACGCATCCAGCGCGGTGGCAGGTCAACGCATTGAGCGCGGCGACCTAACAGAAATGCGCCTGTTAGAAGCAGTGCCGTGAGTGCCAGAGTGAGCAAGGCGGGTGGCCATGCGGCGCGAATCAATGATTGATTCCACGAGCGGGCGTCCACATCCATGCCAAAGGCCGCCAACACGGTGCCATTTTTCGGAGAGAGAATCGGCGCGAGTCCTGATATCCAGGTGCCCCAGGCATCGAGGAGCGGTCCCTCGATGAACGGCGCCTTCGTCTCAAACACATTGCGAAGCTCGGCGGATGCCTCGTCATACACTTGGCCCGGCACAGCCTCGTCGGCCTGCCCGACATCCATGAAGAAAAAGATCTCGCCGCCGGGTTTCCGGCCCATCAGATAGAGAAAGCGACACAGCGGGTAGGCCGTGCGGACTGCGGCCAGTTGTTGCTTGAGCCGCGGATACTCGGGGTTTTTGAGATCCGCCTCCGTGCCGGTGAGTGACTGAAGACTCTCCGCATTGAGAGACCGGGCGATCAATTGCGTTTGCAGCAGCAGGTCAGCGCGCATATCTCGGTCGCTGCGAATCACCGTGTGCCATGTCAACAACGCGCCGCCGACTAGGATGGTAATCAGCAGCGCCAGAGTGCTGAGGGTCCTGCGGGATGGAGTGAGAGCAAAAGAATTCATCGACCGTTAGATGGGTGAGTGCTTGCCGTTTGGGCTTGTCGGCAGCCATTTGCGCACGATGGCAGCCACCGATTGAGGAGTGACCGGTTTGGTCAGATAGTCGTTCATGCCCGAGTCAAGGCACGCTTTCTCGGCACCCTGCATGGCATTGGCGGTCATGGCAATGATCGGGATTTGCGGGTTGAGGACGGGTGAGTTTGCTGCGCGGATCATTTGCGTGGCTTCCAAACCGTCCATCACCGGCATTTGCATATCCATGAGGACCAAATCATAGGGCATGGACGTCAAGGCATGGACGGCTTCCTCTCCATTGGCCACGGCCTCGGCCTTGATGCCGAGTCTTTTCAGAATCCCCAAGGCGACCTTTTGATTGATGACATTATCCTCGGCGATCAGAATGCGCGTCTTGTTCTCGCCGAAATGGTAGATGGACGGGTCCAGCGACTCATTCACTGCCGCTTTCACTAACAAATGGCGGAGCAGTTCGGATTTTCGTGCCGGTTTGACCAGGCACGCGGAAAAGCC
>CAIYYV010000327.1 GCA_903930425.1 Akkermansiaceae bacterium
CTACAGAAAACACTTTAAGCGGTTTGATTTCCGATTGATGATTGTTGATTTTTGAATGCTGATTGGATCTTGAGTGGATGTTGAGATGGCGTTCCGTCACTTCAACAATCAAAAATCAACAAGCGGCAATCATCAATCGAATGGGTTTCCGAATAGTGTGCAATCTGCTTGGCGGGCTACACTAGCAGGTGGGGCGGCGGCGATGGGCGTCGGGGCGAAGGTGGTCAATTCTGCGGCCGATTTTGAAAGCACGAAAGTCGCCTTTGCCACCTTGATCGGTGACGCGGCGAAGGCGGAGCAGACGTTGGCGAAACTCAGGCAGCTCGGTGCCGAGACGCCTTTCGAGTTTCCCGAGTTGGCAGATGCTGGTCGCAAGCTGATCGCCTTCGGTGAAAGCGCCGACACCGTGCCCGAAACCCTGCGCCGCATCGGCGACGTGTCGGCAGGCATCCAGGCACCCATTGGCGAAATCGCGGAGATCTATGGCAAGGCTCGGGTGCAGGGGCGCTTGTTTGCCGAGGATGTGAACCAGCTCACAGGACGCGGCATCCCGGTCATCGGCGAGCTGGCGAAGCAGTTCGGGATCAGTGAATCGGGCGTGCGAAAACTCGTCGAATCCGGGCAGGTCGGATTCCCGCAGATCGAAAAGGCGTTTGTCGACATGACCTCCAAGGGCGGCAAGTTCGCGGGCATGATGGAGACGCAGAGCAAGACGACCAAGGGCCTCTTTTCCACGCTCAAAGATTCGGTCAACGAGGTATTCCTGTCACTCGGCCAACCGATCAACGACGCGATCCGGCCACTCGTTGCGGAAGCGATCGGACTCGTCTCCACGCTCGCTCCCCTCGCCGCCGAAGCGGGCGCACGGATCAAGGACGCCATGATGTTTGTGATTGCCACATTCAAGAGCGGTCAATTCCTCAGCCTGGTATCGTCCTGCCTGCAACTCGCGTTCACCAACGGGATCAACTCGCTCATCAAGGGATTTGAAATGGCGCTCTCGTTTTTCTGGAACCTGCTCACCGACGGCGCGATGTGGAAAGGACTGGGGACGATTTTGTTAGGGGTGGTCGCCGGTTTTGGTGCCGCCTTGTTGAGCGCATTTCAAACGCCGTTGATCTACCTGCAATCGGGCATGGATTATGTGGTCGCGCACCTGTTATGGGGGTTGGCGAAAATCCCCGGCATGAGCGACCTGTTAGGATTTGAGCCGCAGGACGTGGAAACGAGTTTCGACAGCCTCTTCAATCGCAACAAGGCGGCGAGTTCCAGCATCTTCGGCGTCGACACGGATGCGGCAGAGAAAGACGCGCAAGGACTGATGACCTCGGGCGCGTCGGGACTCGCGGGCAGTGTGGCCGCAGCGGCCAAGGCGGCGGGTGCGTCCAAGTCGTCGGACTTCATCAACACGAGCGCCCTGCGTGACAGCATCAAGACGATGGTGGGATCCATCCGCGACACGATGCCCAAGCCCGAAGCCGTGAAGCAGGCCGCCAGTGCTGTTAGCCAGACTGCCGCCAAGGGACCGATCACAGCGCAACAAGCATCGCGCCTCGATCCCATCGTCACCTCGCTTGGCAAAGTTGGCGGCGGCGGATATTCGACTGGCACGCTCGACGCCCAGCGCGAAAACAACCGGCTCACAGGCGAAACCAATCGCTTGCTCAAGGACATGGGCCGCAGCATCAGCAATCTCGGTGGATCCACTCAGGCGGCGTTTGGTTGACGGTGTCAAAACGGTGTCACTTTTAACTTGATGTCCGCCACCCGGGATACTAAGTTCACGGCATGACGACCTCCATGAAATCCGCCACCCGGCCACCAGACCGCAAGAGCGTGGTGCGCATCAACCCCCGGTTTCCTGCGGCAACGGCGAAGCGGCTCAAGGATGCGTCGGCGGTTCGTGGCCAATCGGTGGCAGCATTCATTCTTGAGACGGTTTCCCGCGAAGCGGAGCGGATTCTTGCGGAGGAAACTCACTGGAGATTGAGCGTGGAGGAATCCTCCAGGATTCAACGTCTGCTCGCCAAGCCACCCTCCATCAACGCCGCCTCGAAAAAAGCAGCCAAAGACCTTGCCGCTCATGTCCGGATTCGATCTTGAATTGTTATCGGACTCACACGACAAAAACGGTTTCCATTGTGGAAGGGAATCGTTGGACCGATATTTGCGCGAAACCGCACGAGGGCATTTGTCCAAGGGCGTGAGTGTGACCCGCGTGTTGGTAGAATCTGAAGCCCGTCCGCTAAAGCCCGTTCTCGGATATTTCACTCTCACCACCGTGCTGGCTGAAGCAGCGAATTGGCCGGGGGTGGCCAAGGGACTTCCGCGCATGCCCGTCCCCGTGGTGCTGCTAGGGCGACTGGCGGTTGCAGAAGCCTTCCATGAGAAAGGCATCGCACGCCTGCTGCTGGCTGCGGCGCGGGAGATTGCCGCGTCCTCCATGCGGGGCACAGGAGGGATTGGACTGGCTGTCGATGCCGCCCACGAGGATGTGGTTAGGTTCTACGAAAAATACGGTTTCAAGCGGATTTCTGATCGTTCATTGAGACTGTTTTTGCCGACAACTTCGCTTTGCTGAGTCCTTCGGTTGGCCGGATTGGCCGTCCTCACAACCCTCGACTGCAGCGACAACAGCCTGATCACGCTCGATTTGAGCGGCTTGGCCGCGCTGTATAGCTTTAACGGCATGAGCAATACCCTGTCACCCACCGCGATGGACGCGATGTGGCTGAGCCTGCCGACTGCGGCGGATGACAACGCGGGGACATGGAACATGACGGGCACCGGCGACCAGACGTCCACCAGCGCCTCGCTTGCCAAGCGCAATGCCATGATCGCGGGCGGATGGATGCTCATGATCCCTTGAGTGTGGCCGGATTCCTTTTTCCCCTAACAAAAAATGAAATACGCATTTGTTCCCGACGACAATGGCACGCACACCCGGACATCAGACGGGGCGCGTGGCAACCTCCTCGAATTCCCCGACACGGTGCAAATCTTTCCCGAGTCGGCCGCGCTGTCGTCCGCGAAAGGATACAAAGTGATCCCGCCGCCGCCTGCGCCACCTGCCCCCGTTCCCGGTGAAATCGCCAACTGGCGAGCAAAAGCCGTGCTCGGACTGGCCGGATTGCTGCCCGCCGTGGAAGTCGCGCTGAATGCCGTGCCGGAACCCAATCGCACCGTCGCCCTGGCCGCATGGAATGGTGGCGCTGACCTCGCCCGCAACGGCCCGACCGTGCTCGCCCTAGCCGCCACCCTCGGCCTCACCGACGCCCAGGTGGACGACCTGTTCCGCCAAGCCTCCGCCTTGGAAGTTTGACACCGCACCCTGACCCATGCGCCAACCCATCGACATCGACTACGTGAGCAAAGCCATCATCGGCATCACCTCGCCAGTCATCGGCGTCGTCACGTCCTATCAGGAACAAATCGAATGGCACCTGCGCGCCGCGTCGCTGCTCGTCGGCCTGTTAGTCGGCATCATGTCGCTGGTGAGCATGGTGCGGAAGATGCGGAGGAGATGAACGTCGAGGCCTGGCACCCCTACCAGCGAGGGCGCACGTCGATCATGGAGTTAGGGTTGAAACTACGGAAAAGCATCGAAACTGGGCGGCTGGTAG
>CAIYYV010000328.1 GCA_903930425.1 Akkermansiaceae bacterium
ATCTTACCCCCGTAACACACATTTTTATGACCAACGAGCCTATCGACGGGGCGCAAGCGCTCATCAAGACGCTGGATGCATTGGGGATTGAATACATCTTCGGCTACTCGGGAGGGGCGGCAATTCCCATCTTTGATGCCTTGGAAACGGTAAAAACCCGGATGAAGTTTATCCTGGCCCGCCACGAACAGGGAGCGGTGCACATGGCGGACGGATACGCCCGCGCCACCGGCAAGCTCGCCGCCGTGCTGGTCACTTCGGGTCCCGGTGCCGGCAACACGGTGACCGGGTTGATGACGGCGATGATGGATTCCGTGCCCATGCTCGTCATTTGCGGACAGCAAGTGACGTGGATGCTCGGCAAGGATGCGTTCCAAGAGGCTGACATTTTTGGAATCACGATCCCGGTCGTGAAACACAGCTACCTCGTCAAAGATAGCAATGCACTCCCTCGCATCGTGCGGGAAGCCTATCAGATCGCCACCACCGGCCGTCCCGGCCCCGTTCTCATCGACGTGCCGAAAAACATTTCGCAAGGCCCATTTTCCGGTGACCTGAACCCCGCGTTCGATCTCCCGGGTTATGACCCGTCCACCGCATTCAAAATCTGCGACAAGGCCTTGAAACAGGCGACCGATTTGATTGCGAAGGCTAAGCGCCCCGTGATCCTAGCCGGCCAGGGATGCATGATTGCGCGCGCCGCCCCGGAACTCTTGTTTCTAGCGGAAACCCTCCAGTGCCCGGTCACCACCACCCTGCTTGGAAAAGGCGTCTTCCCCGAAACCCATCCACTCGCCCTCGGCATGATCGGCATGCACGGCACCGCCTATGCCAATAAGGCCGTCGTCGAATGCGATTTGCTCCTCAATATCGGCTCACGCTTCGACGACCGAATCATCGGCCAACCTGCAAAATTCTGCAAGGACGCCCCGATCATCCACATCGATATCGATCCTGCGGAAATGGGCAAAATGATCGTTCCCGACGTTCAGATCGTGGGCGATGCCAAGGTCGCGCTGACCGCGATCAACACGAAAATCACTCGGTTAGAAACATCCGAGTGGCTCGCCAAACTCGACGGATATAAAAAGAAATTCCCGCTGACTTATAAAAAACAAGGAGGCCTACGCATGCAGCAGGTGATCGACGAGCTCTATCAGCTGACCGGCGGCCAAGCGATCGTCGCCACGGACGTAGGCCAACACCAGATGTGGTCGGCCCAGTTTTACAAGAATGAAAAACCCTATCACTGGCTCTCCTCGGGCGGAGCCGGCACGATGGGCTTCGGATTTCCCGCGGCCATCGGCGCGCAGTTTGCGTGTCCCGACAGTCTGGTGATTTCATTTTCCGGCGACGGCGGATTCCAGATGACCCAGTTTGAGTTGGCCACTGCGGCGCTTCACAAGCTGCCGATCAAAATTGTGGTGCTCAATAACCACTACCTCGGCATGGTCCGCCAATGGCAGGAATTGTTTTATGAAGACCGGACTTCCGGCGTCGATCTCATCGGCAACCCGGATTTCTGCATGCTCGCCGCCGCCTATGGCATCCCCTCGGTCCATATCAAGAGACCAGCGGACGTGACGCGCATGTTAGAAAAAGCGCTCGCTTACAACGACGGGCCGTTTTTGATCCACGCCGAGTGTGTGAAAACGGATAATGTGTTTCCCATGATCCCCGCCGGGGCGACCCTCGAGGACATGATCACCGAAGTCCCCCGACACAAAATGACCAAACCCACGGGTTCCACGTAATCTCTCATATCCCTCCTCTTCGTTTGGAATTGATGATTTGAAATTTAGCATTTCCGCACCATGCCCCACACCATTGTGACCTCAGACACCCCCGTCGCCACCCCGCTCATTGCTCCCGGCCCCGCGCACACCCTCTCGGTCCTCGTCAATAACGAACCGGGAGTCCTGATGCGCATTTGCCAAGTGTTCTCACGCCGCGGCTTCAACATCGACTCGCTCGTCGTGTCCGAAGGACGCAACGCGAATTTTTCCCGGATGACCATTGGGATTTCCGGCGACCCTCAAGGATTGAACCAAATCATCATGCAGGTCGGCAAACTCATCGATGTGATCCATTGCTTCGAACACACCTCGGATAACTCGGTCACCAAAGAAATGGTCCTCATCAAAATCCTGTGCTCCCCCGCCGAACGCTCGATGGCCCTCCAAATCACCGAACACTTTTCAGGAAAAACGGTCGATCTAACACCCACCTCGATGATTGTGATGCTCAACGGGGACAGCCCGAAGGTCGATGCCGCCATCACCATGTTCTCTCAGTTCAATATCATCGAAACTGTCCGCACCGGAAAAATGGTCATGGCGCGCGGCGAACAACCCACCTGATTCAACTCGATGATGGATCCGGGTTGGCGTGGCTCACTGGTCACTTCTTCGTGATTCTCCGGTGAATTTTGGGCTTTGATGACCCTCTCGGAAAATCCGCGCATCCTTCCAGACAGGATGCGGAGCGCGATGACGCCGATCCCGGCACGTTCAGACTGAATTCGCCAAGTCTGCATGCCCGCCTCCTCCCCGATTTCTGTGTTCCATCAACGGCTTCCTGCAGCGCCGACTCACAAAACTTCGGCTTGTGCCATCATTCTTCATTGCGATGACTCCTGGCCCTGCGCTCCACTGATCCGAGAGATCGCCGATTACCTCAACGAATACGATGATGATGGCGACGGCCGCTGGTTACCGGCCACCCCTGACATGGTGGAAAAAATCGCTCGCGATGCCAATCACCGCCGGATGCTGGAAATGAATGAGGCCGTTTCGGATGGCCTGGCCACGCCGCAAGCCGAATATCGCAAAACCCTCACGGGCCTCGGTCATCGCGGCCATGTGATCTTCCGCTCTCCCGGACTTGCCTGTGAAGCGACCCAGGATTTCTCTAACACCTTCCATGCGGGCGTCGGCCGCGCCCGGAACATCCCGGAAAACTGTCATTTAATCCTCAATCCCGACCTCATGGATCAAAAATGTATTGCTCATATCGTCGGAGATGTTTTTCTGGAATGGCTCCACTGCCAGTTACGGCGGAGTTCAATCCATGAAATTTGAGAATCCCAAGTGGATGATCGGGCATTCAGTCACAGGGCCGGTCCCGGTCTTTCCTTGGTTTCCGCCTGATCGCCCATGAATGTCCTGGCTCTCACCATTTTGGTATCTTCCTGCCTTGCGGGAACCTTCATCGTCTGCTTCGCGGTGGAGGTTCTTCGCAGCCGCCGCGGCAGCCCGGAACGCGACTCACTGCTCCCCTTAGATTCATTGCCTGACCACGGTTCCAATCCCCCGTCCACAATCCCCACCTCACCCCCCCGCCCATGACCCGCTCGAGCACTTATGATGACATGTCGGTCCGCCGATTCATGATCGCTTCGATCTGTTGGGGCCTTGTGGGCATGATTGTGGGCGTGCTCTGTGCCACCCAACTTTCTTGGTGGCAAATGAATGGGCACGTGCTCGAAACGCTCACCGCCGGACTGATCAAGGCGGATGGCATTTCTTTTCTCACATTCGGTCGGTTGCGCCCGTTGCACACGAACGCAGTCATCTTCGCCTTTGTTGGAAACATGATGTTCGCTGGCATTTATTATTCCACCCAACGCCTGTGCAAGGTCCGCACCGCCTCAGATCTCTTGTCCTCTATCCACTTTTGGGGCTGGCAGGGCATCATTGTGGCGGCGGCCATCACCTTGCTCGCCGGCTTCACCCGCGGCAAAGAATACGCCGAACTCATCTGGCCGATCAATCTTTGCGTCGTGGCGATCTGGCTGGTCTTCTCTATCAATTTTTTCTGGACGCTGGCAAAACGCAATGAGCCGAGCCTCTATGTCGCGCTCTGGTTCTATATCGCCACCCTCATCACGGTCGCGATGCTCTATATCGTCAACCATCTGTCACTCCCCACTTCCTTCACTCATTCCTATCCGATTTTCGGTGGCCTCCAGGATGGTCTTGTCCAGTGGTGGTATGGGCATAATGCCGTGGCCTTCTTCCTCACCACGCCGATTCTCGGTATTATGTATTATTTTTTACCCAAGGCGGCCAACCGGCCGGTCTATTCCTATCGGC
>CAIYYV010000329.1 GCA_903930425.1 Akkermansiaceae bacterium
GTGGAGGTGGCGAATTTCAAGCGCTTCCGCAAACTGGTTGACCAGTGGGCCGATGCGGCACTAAAACTCTCCCGGCTCAAGACCCGCCTGGGACTTCATTCCGACGAATCCTGAGCCGCAGAACTCCCCACTGTTGAGATAAGCTCATTGTCCCATTTTAAACGCTCAGCCTCGTTCCATTTATCTCGAGCGCCAATAAAAAGCCTCATGAAATCAGATGTTGAATTAGAATGAGCATCATTTGGACAGCTAGCTTTTGCTGGATAAAGTTCAACTTTCCTTTGAACGTCTCCTGTTAAATTAGTAACTTGAAAACCCCATGATGCACAACCAAGAACATTTCCTTTTTCTGGGCCTTCCTCTGCACATATTAAACATGTATAGGCTTCAAAAGTTCCAACATCTTTTTTATATTTCGAGCCATTAATCTTGCGAAAACGTGGCTTATCTATGAGAGTGCCGCTCATGCCGCTAACTTTCCCCCAAGGGGGGGAATCAGACACAAATGGTCTGTCAACTACGGCATTTGATGTGTCAATTCGCCACCCATCCCGGGAGGTCCTCGTTTTTCTAGCTGCAGATACGGGCACTCCGGTATCCTTAACCATCTGAAATATCTTTACTTTTTTGCAAGAACACGCACATTTACCAGTTTTCTTTGCACTTATTTCGAGTTCTACATTAATGCCTGCATCGATTTTAGTGCTTTCGATAACAGCCTTATATTCGTTAAATTTTGCGGTGATGGTAAAACATCCACAATTCGCTTCGTCTAACCCAAGATTGTCAATTGCGTCAATTCCATCATTCCTCACAAACCCATACAAATTCATCCCGCCCTCTTCCTCTATTGGGTCCCTGGACGGCCACCTGCCCGTCAACGGGTCGTAGTAGCGGTACCCGTAATAGTAAAGGCCGGTTTCCGTGTCTTGAGGCTTGGTGGAGAAGCGGTAGGTGAAAATTCCCGGCGTGCCGGTGGACAGGACGATCCGGCCGAAAGGATCATACTCGAAGTGCGCCACCTCAACTCCGTCCTCGTCGAGATACTCGCTGATGTTGCCATTGCCGTCGAAGGTCGGATAGAACGTGGCGCCCCACGTCCGGTTGCCGTTATCGATGCCCGGGGAACGATGGATGCACAGCAGGCCGCCGACTCCGCCCGCACCCTGCATCGAGCCTGAAAGATCGAGGCCCCAGGTATAGGCTTGGAGCAGGCCCTCGCTGACCGAGCTGCCTTCCGTGGTCAGGGTGTATTCCGCCACGACGTTAAAGCCATCATACACATAGGCGATGTCCGCGACTCCCTGTAAAGCCGATGAGGTGGTGGTTTTGCGGATGCGGCGGCCAAGATAATCGTATGTGTAGGTGGCAAGCAGCGGGCTTCCTTGCACGTCCTTGCGGACGGCGGTGATGCGGTTCTCGGCGTCCCACTCGAACTTCAGTCCGTAACCCATGATGTTGATGCCGGCGTCGGCACTGAGGTTGCCGTCGGCATCGAAGTCCGGGTTGACCGGGGTGCCGGGATCGATTTCCTCGTACTGATTCAAATCATTGGGCGTGTAGCCGACGGTGGTGGCGGTCTGGCCGGTCCCATCGGTCGCGCTGGTGCGGTTGCCGATGTTGTCAAAAACGTAGGCGCGGTTGTAGTCGGTGTTGGCGGCATTGGTGGCCTTGGTCACCTGGCCGCGGGCATCATAGCCCCAGCTCCAGCCATGGGCGCTGCCCGCCGTCGTCACCTGCACGCGCTGCCCGAGGTTATTCACTACGTAAGTAAACCCTGAAACCGTCACGGAGTCAACCGCGTTGTTTTTCACGGACAGCACGTCGCGATTTTCGTCCCAGGTATTGGTGACGACAATGTTTGCGGGGCCTTGGACGGTCCCGATGAGGTGTTGGCTGTGCTCGGTGTAGGTGTAGCTGAAGGTTTTCCCGGCTGCCGCGACTTCACCGTAGCGGCCGGAATTGTCCAGCCCGTAGGAGACGGCATGGTCGAGGTCCGGGTCAGTGGAGGTGTAAAAAACAACCCTTCGTCGGAAGAATCGGGCTGTTTTTCGCACAATTGACGCAGGGAGGGTTTGCCCGAATCCCTACGTTAATCCGGCACAATTGTTCCACAGGATGGTTTTTTGTTATTGAGACCGGGTTGAACA
>CAIYYV010000330.1 GCA_903930425.1 Akkermansiaceae bacterium
ACCCTGCATGTGAAAGGGTGGGGAACGAAAGGGATCCACCTCGGTGGCAGCACTGCCAACACTTATACTGGCACCACCATCGTGGAGCAATACACCACCATTTATCTCGAAAAAACCCCGGGCAACGCGCTCTGCGGTGCCATCACCATGACCGATGGCTTTGCCGGCTACGGGTCGCACCTGCTCTGG
Source organism: Akkermansiaceae bacterium (assembly GCA_903930425.1). Classification (GTDB taxonomy): domain Bacteria; phylum Verrucomicrobiota; class Verrucomicrobiia; order Verrucomicrobiales; family Akkermansiaceae; genus Luteolibacter. Next base: position 190 of record CAIYYV010000330.1, read on the forward strand.
GCAGGCAACGACCAGATCGGCGACGACTCGGCCGTGACTCTGGTGACCTCCGGGCTCTATCTCGATCTCGCGGGCCATTCTGACACCATCGCGAGCCTGGCGCTCGCCACTGGCACCTCCGTGAAAACCGGCACGGGCGGTGTGTTGAAAGTGACCACTCTCACGGTCAATGGGGTGAACCAGCCCAAGGGTGCGTATACCGCCAGCAGCGGATTCGTCACGGGCACCGGCTACATTGACGTGGACAATTTTGGGCCGCCGCAGATTTCAGGTGTTCCCGCCATCCCAGCCACTCCGGTGCCGGCCAGTGGCACAATCACTATCCATCCGGCGATGCTCACCCAGCTCGATTGGGGCGATGCCCAGGATGCCACCAGCTACGATGTGTATCTCTGGAAGGCCTCGGATGACAAGCCACTCACGGCGCTTGCGAATGTGGACGTCAGTGAATATGTCCTCGGCAGTTCCGTGCTCTCGCTCACGGATTACAAATGGCAGGTGGTCGCCAAAAACACGCTGGGCACGACCGATGGGCCCGAGTGGACATTCACCACCATCGACCGCCGAGATATCAGCAACGCCACCAGTCCCGCCGTGCCGGCCAATCCCACCGCCGGCGTCAGCATCGATGCGGTGATCGGCAGCGGCAACAGCGGCCGTCTCGTCGGTGAAACCAAGAACTATGCCTATAGTAGTGTCTCGGTTCCGCTGAATCTCAATGGACAATCGCTGACTCTTGACGGTTATGCATACGGACTCAGTGCCACCGGTGCCATCAGCGGCAGTGGCACGGTCGTGCTCAAAGGGTGGGGTAAACCCACGGCTAATGCCCAACCGGTCCGCATCGGCGGCAGCACCGGCAACACCTACACCGGCACCACCACCGTGGATATCTACACCACGGTCTCTCGGGCAAAAACCTCGGGCAACGCGCTTTGCAGCACGATCACCGTGACCGACGGCGGTGCCGGCTACGGGTCGCACCTGCTCTGGGCGGGTGACGACCAGATCAGCGATGACTCGGCCGTGACCCTCGTCACCTCCGGACTCTATCTCGATCTCGCGGGCCATTCCGACACGATCGACAGCCTGACGCTCCCCACCGGCACCACGGTGGAAACCGGCACCGCCGGTGTGCTCACGGTGACTCATCTCACGGTAAACGGCGTGATCATGGATCCCGGTACCTACACGTCATCGAACGCCTTTGTCACCGGCACAGGCAGTGTGGTGGTGCCGGGCACTCCGCCTGCCATCGTCGATGTCCCGGATGCCTATATCAATGCCAATGTCGTCGCCGACCTCGGTGCTGGCAATGCAGCCACCCGCTTTAATCTGTTAGGGAATGCCACTTTTGGATCCGCCACCGGCACACTGACGGGCGCGATCACCCTCAACGATCCGGCATTCACCCTGACGCTTGACACTGGCGGCAACACCACCGTGTTGCGCGGTGTTCTCTCGGGCACAGGTGCACTCGATATCGTTGGCGGCGGCGCGGTCACCGACTGCAGCTTGGCCGGCTCGTTTTCTAACACGCTATCAGGAATGCACCGTCTCACCCGCGGCACGCTCGCTCTGGCCAAACCCGCTGGCACCACCGCCATCGCGGGCAATGTCGTCGTGGGTGGTGGCGATAGCCAGGCGGTCCTGCGCTGGGACGCCGCCAATCAGATCGCTGATACCGCCAGTATCACGCTTCAAGGACTGCAGTTGGCAGTCCTCAACTTCAATGGAAAACCCGAAACCGTGGGAACCCTTGAGTTGTTAGGAAATGCCGAGATTTTGTTAGGCAGTGGTGCAGCGGTTGTGAATTTTGCCGCGAGTGACGCCGTGAGTTGGACCGAGGGCATGGGCCTCGTGATTCGCGAATGGGATGGAAGTCCGATCGGCGGCGGTGCGGAGCGGGTGGTTTTCGGGACCTCCAACACGGGCCTGACCTCCGGGCAATTGGCGCAGGTGAGTTTTCTCAACCCGACGGGTTTTAACACGGGCACTTATCCGGGCAAGCTATTGAGCACCGGTGAAGTGGTGCCGGATGGGATCCCGTTGAATTTTGTAGATATCAGCAATGCGACCACCCCCGCCGTGCCCGCCGCACCTGCGGAAGGAGTCAATATCGACGCGGTCGTCCCCTCCGGTTTCAGCGCCCGCCTTGTCGGGTTCACGCAAACCTATCGGTTTTCAGGTGGCTTCACAGTGGACTTGGGCCTCAATGGCAACACGCTCAATATCGACAGCGCTTACAATGACGGTGGTGACCAAGCGATGAGTGTGACTGGTGCGATCAGCGGCAGCGGTGAGGTGCGTGTGCAAGGGTGGGGCACCAAGGGAATCCACCTCGGTGGCAGCACTGGAAACACCTACAGTGGAACCACGGTTGTTCAGCTTTACAGCATCGTGTCGCTTGAAAAAACTTCCGGCAATGCCTTGTGTGGCAACATCACGCTCAACAGCAACATCGCCCTCCCCACCGCATTGCTTTGGGCCGCCGATGACCAGGTCAGTGATGATTCAAACATCACACTCAGCAAAACGGCCTATCTGAATCTCGCCGGCCACTCGGATACGGTGGGTGCCCTCGCTCTCACAGGGGATGCCAGTATGCGCCTCGGCAGCGGCTCAGCTGTGATGCATTTTGCCGATAGCTCGGCGGCCTCCTGGACGGCTGGCACCCAATTTGTCATTCACGAATGGGACGGCTCTCCCACCGGCGGCGGGACTGAGGCCGTCTTCTTTGGCACCTCCGCCAGCGGCTTGAGTGCCGACCAACTCGCCCACATCGGGTTCTTGAATCCAGCGGGTTTTTCTGAGGGGATCTATCATGCCGCCATCCTCGAAACCGGTGAAGTGGTGCCCACCGGCACACCAGTGGTCCCGATCGACCCGCCGTATGATCTGTCGCCTGAAGCCACCGCGGCACGCACCGCACTCTACACGTCGACCGGTCGCGCCGATCTCACGGCCGCCGGCACGCCGCTCACCACCGGCACGCGCATTGTGTTCTTCGGCGATTCGATCACTTGGCAGAATAACTATATCAATTTGTTGAATGCGGCGATCGCCTCCGGTGCGGGCACCCAGGGAAAAACGATCACCCTGATCAACCGTGGAATCAATAGCGGCACGACGGCGAATATCCGCGATGGCGTCAACGGTCTCCAGGCATCCTTCGCAAGTCTGTTAGATTCCGATCAGGCCGACATAGCGGTGGTGTATATTGGCATCAATGATATTTGGTGGGCAGGCACTACGGCTGCTGCCTATGAGCAAGGGTTGAGGGATATGGCCGCCACCGCAGTTGCCAAGGGAATCCCCTTGATTTTTGCCACGCCTGCGGCTCTCGGTGAATCGCCGATCGGCGCGGGCGTGGACGATGCCAAGATCGACCAGTTCTCCGCCATTGTTCAAGCCGTGGCGACTGACACGGGAGCTGCCTTTGTGAACCTGCGGTCCGCATTCGTGAATTATTGGAAAAACAACAACTATGAAATCCGTATCAATGGTGCCTATGCCGTCCTGAAGGCCAATGGATTCCTCACCTACGATGGGGTCCACCCGAGTGCCGACGGCAACGATATCATCGCCGACCAAATGGCCGCGGGTATCCTCTCCGTGCTTCAGCCGCTCGAGGTCTCGCCATTCAATCAATGGGCCGAGCAGATTTCTAACACAAATCAACGCGGCCCGAATGACGACCCCGATGGCGACGGCGCCAACAATCTGACCGAGTTCGCGTTTGGCGGCGATCCGAATGATCGTACCGACTCGGGCAAGATCTATTCGGTGACCGAGGTGGCCAAGGACGGTGGTGTTGAGCGCAGCACCGCGAAGGAATTGATTTTGACCCTCGCGGTGCGCAAAAGCGTTGCAGGCGGCGTCTGGCCAAGCCCGACCCAAACGATCGACGGTATCACCTACACCATTCAGGGCAGCAACAATTTGGGCTTCCCGAATGGCACCGTCACTCCGGTCGATCCGTATGTCAACGCGGCGATGGACGCAGCCCTTACCGAGGCGGACAAACTCCACTACGAATACCAAAGTTTCGTGCTCGAGGGCTCGGCAGGACTTCCGTCGAAGGGTTTCCTCCGCGCCAAGGTCGAACAATAGGCGTGGCCTTATACTCGCATGTGAGGCCCGCAGTTTCATGGCTTTTTTGCCACATCCAAATCGGAGCGCGGGCTTCAGCCCGCTCCTTCTTAATTTCGCGTCGGCCTGAACTGGCTGCAGCTCAGGCCGGTTCGTTGGGCCTTCGTGGTTGCACATTACCCTTTGTGGCAAGCGCTGGTTTATGGCAGCGGTGGCTGGGCCGCGACGCGGAAGAAGCGCCGGGGACCGCTGGCGAAGGTGACGAGCGTGGTCGTCTCCGTGCCGGGATCGGCGAGGAAGGAGGCGCCGGTTGGGGTCCAATCGCCGGCGGCGAGCGTAGTGCTCGTCTGGAGGGTGTAGCTGCGGGTGGGCCGGGTGGTGGAGAATTGCAGGGCCACTTTGGTGAGGCCCGGATTGTAATTCTGGGAGACGATGCGCAGGAATTCCTCGACTTTGTTAGGGTCGGTGTCCGCGGCGTATTCGGCGGCATCCGTCTGGCCGTCGCCGTCTTGATCGGTGCCGATGCCCGCGGTGCTGAGGTTGCCGAAGTGCTGGATTTCCCAGGCGTCGGCGATGCCGTCGTGGTCGCTGTCAGGGTAGGCCACGGTGGTGGTTGTTAGAATCCCGGTGCCGAGGTTGATCCAGCCGAGATTCGCGCTGTAGGCATAGCCGAGCCACTGGCCGCTGCCGAGGTCGAAGTGCGCGCGGTTCGGGTCATTGGCCCCGGCCCAGCCGAAGTCGATCCAGCCGATGTTGGCGCCGTAGCCGTAGCCGCTGAGGGTGCCCGTGCCGTCGTGGTTCACCCCGAAGTCGCCGGCGGAGGCATTCGAGTAGGTGTGCCCGTTCGCGGGCGTGCCATCGCCCAGATCGATCCAACCGCAGTTGGCCGCGTGGATGTGACCTGATAGAAACGCGCCGCCCACCACGACGCCGTCCGCCGCGGACGGGCGGAAATCCAACCATCCGGCATTGGCGCCGTAGGCAGAGCTGTTGGCGGCGGAAACCGTGGACTGGGCGCTGGCGCTGGCGGCAACGGCCAGCAGCGTGGTGAGGAAATAGAGGGGTGTGTGCATTTGTATAATATCTAACGATTGAGTGACTCAATGGAGAGTGCCGCGATCAGGGTGAGACAAAGGGTTTGCGCACGGCGAATTTGAGGTCGCGTTTGGTGTCGTCGTAGTAACTGATGGCAGGCTGGCCACCGGGAGTAAAGGCCAGCGAGGTGAAATTTCCCACGCTGCCCGCACTGTCCACGGTGCTGCACGTCCAAGTGCTGCCGTTGAACACCGCATATTTAAGATCGGAGTTACCACCGTCGTAGTAGCTGATGGCGGGCTGGCCGGCGGGGGTGAAGGCCAGCGAGGTGTAGGTACCCACCCAGCTTGAATTGTCCACGGTGCTGAGTGTCCAGGTGCTGCCGTTGAACAGCGCGTATTTGAGGTCGCCGTTCATCATGTCAAAGTAGCTGATGGCGGGCTGACCAGCGGGGGTGAAGGCCAGTGAGGTGTGTAGGCCCACATCTCCTGCTGTGCTGTCCACAATGCTGGACGTCCAGATGCTGCCATTGAACACCGCGTATTTGAGGTCGTAGTTGGTGTCGTCCCGGTAACTGATGGCGGGCTGGCCGGCAGGGGTGAAGGCCAGCGAGGTGTAAAGGCCGACATTGCCCGTGCTGTCCACGGTGCTGAGTGTCCAGGAACTGCCGTTGTACACCGCGTATTTGAGGTCGGCGCTGGTGATGTCATAGTAACTGATGGCGGGCTGGCCGGCGGGAGTGAAGGCCAGAGAAGTGGCGCTACCCACGACACCCGTGCTGTCCACCGTGCTGAGCGTCCAGGTGCTACCGTTGAACACCGCGTATTTGAGGTCGCCGTTCATCATGTCACAGTAGCTGATAGCAGGTTGGCCACCAGGAGTGAAGGCCAACGAGGTATCGACGCCCGCGGCACCCGTGCTGTCCACCGTGCTGGATGTCCAGATGCTGCCGTTGAAGACTGCATATTTGAGGCGGATATTGCTGTTGTCCCAGTAGCTGATAGCGGGCTGACCTGCGGGCGTATAGGCCAGTGAGGTGTATTGGCCCACACCGCCGCCGTTGCCGCTGTCCACAGTTGAGATCTGCCAGGGCAGCACGATGTTGGCGTTGGCTAACAGGAGTCCGAGCGCCGCGCTGTCTTTTTGCTGGCTCGTCACCTGCTGTTGCAAGGTCTGATTCTGCGTCTGCAAGGTGGCGACCGTGGTTTCCAGCGTGCCGACTGTGGTTTGCAGCGTGCCGACTGTAGTTTGCAGCGTGCCGACCTTGTCCCAGATTTCCTGCAGGCTCTTCATGGTTGGGGCCGGTGCACCGGGTGGGTTGAGCGGGCCTTGGGCGCGGCTGGAAGGGGAAGTGGCCGTTAGAATGACGGTCAGCAGGATGAGGCTATGGGGGATGGATGGGATGTGCATGATGGCTAACAGTTTATGGTGATTTGGTGGAGAGAGTGCCGCGCTCAGGGTGAGATAAAGGGTTTGCGCACGGCGAATCTGAGGTGGTGGTTCAAGGGACGACGGTGGCTCTTTCGCCGTCGGTATTGACTTCACTCGGATAGAGGAGGTGAAGGCGGAAGAAGGCGCGCGGCGTGGTGAGGCGGAAAAACCAGCCGGGCGGGTCGCCGGGGCTGAGGCCGCCGGCGGGGCTCAGCGTGGCCCAGGCGCCGAGGTCCGGGCTGCCCTCCATCTGATAGTCGAGCAGCGTGGCGGAGTAGGACAACGCGGGCGGACCCCAACGCATGGCCGGCCACGAGCTGGTGGCATTGGTAAAGGTAGTGAAATCCATGGCAAAGGCCGACCGGCTGGCTGCCGCGAGCGGATTGCCGCCGAAACCGAATTCCATGAGATTGCCCAGGCCGTCGCCATCCGGGTCCTGATCGGGCAGCCACTGGGTGAAGCCCGGCCCTTGGTTGGCGGCCCACACTTCGTAACTGCCCGAGCGATCGACGACAACCGCGCCGGCATTGGTGCCAGCCAGATCGGATCCGGGCGCGGCGCTGAAAGTGAAGATATCGGAAGTGGCCACGGCGCTGCCCAGACCGTCACCGGCGAGCGCGGCCTCACGGGTGTGCAGCAGGCTCCAGGCCCGCGGGCTGGCGTCGGTGACATCGTAAGTGAAAGTCTTGCCGCTGCCGAAACTGGGATTGCCGACCACGATGCGCGTGCCGTGGATGGCGAGGGCGCTGCCGAAGCCATAGCCCTCGGCGGAGCTGCCGCCGAGTTCTGCCAGAGTGGTCCTGATAGTGGCCCCGGCATTGATGAAAAAGACGTATGCTTTGCCGGGCACCGCGGCGATGCCGGCTTTGGAATCGCCACCGCTGCCGGGCGCGCCGACGGCAAACTTGCCCTCACCGGGAAAGGCGGCGAGGGCCGAGGCAAAGCCTGGCGGGCAGCCGGCCGGGGCGCTGATGGTGACCGAAGACCCCCAATGGCTCACGCCCCCCGTGTCCTGGGTGAAGATAAAAATTTTCCCTTGGCTGGCAGCGGCAGGCGGCAACGCCACGGCGAGATGATGGGTGCCGAAAACCACCGAGCTACCGAAGCCGGTGAGTGTTTCACCCAAGGGCCGGTTGAGCTTTTTGAGCTGCCCCCAGGCCTCGATGCCGCCGAGGTCTTTTTCAAACAGATAGACGGCTCCGGCATTCGAACTGGCGGCGTCATCGGCGGGCGCACCCACGGCGAGTTGCAAACCCTCTGAGAATGCGACACTCGATCCAAAGGCCTCGGCGGTATTGTAATCGGGGTCGGGCGGGGCCAGCCGGGTTGCTGTGGAGGCGGGATAGAATGAATTGATAGCAAACAGATAGACCGCGCCGTGATCGCTGTTCTCGCCGGGCGCGCCGACGGCCAGCCAGGCATATCCCACCCCATCCATCACCGCCACGCTGCTGCCGAAACGCGCCCCGGCCACCGGCGCGGGTGCTTGGAAGCGACCGCAGGGCAGCCAGGTCGAACCGCCCGCCCGCTGTTGTTGATACCACACCATCACGCTGCCGCTGTTGACGCCGGCGCTCGAATCGTTAGGCATGCCAACGGCCACATACCTGCCATAATTGGCAAGCGCCCGGCCGCAGCTTGCCGCAATGCCCGGACCGGCGAGGATTTGTTGGAGTTGCCAGGCGTCGGTGCCGCCGGTATTGCGCCGGTGGACCGACGCAAACCACATCGCGGCCAGCCCGGCCGAATCTAACGGGCCGAGCCCGTGGATGAGATCGTCGCCCGCGAAGCCGAGGCCCGGCAGGGTGATCTTAAAGCCATTGACGGGACCCACGGGCATGTCCGCGGCCGCGCTCCATTGGCCGATGCCCGCACCCGGGGTGTTAGAAAAGACCCACAGGTGGCAGGCTCCGAGAAAGGGGCCGGCGGCATAGGAACCCAGGGTCGAGACGGGATTGGGCAGGCCAAGCGCGGCGAGACGACCGCTGCTCACATCGGTCTGCAACGCGATCTCGCCAATGGTGGTGGCGCCCACGGTGGCGAGGGTGCCCGCCATGCCCCACTGGTTGGCCCCACCCTGATTGCGGCTGAACACGTCGATCCGGCGCTCGGTGCCCGAATCGGTGACCGCGGCCAGGCGCTCGCCATGGAGCGCCACTTGTTTGCCAAGGGCGCTGACGCCTGCGGTGGCGGTGGTGATTTCCCGCACCAACCCCCATTGGCCCGCACCCCCCTGATCGACCTCGTGAATGCGGATGCAGCCTTCTGCTAGAGAACTGACCGCTAGGCGCGTGCCGGACAAGGCGAAGTCCGTAACCACGCTGACCGTTTCAGGTGGGGCCGTCAGCGAACTGGTGATGCCGATGCCTTTCTTCAATACCCAGTCGAGGCCATTGTAGTCGTAGATGCCCAGCATCTCTCCACCGATACCGGTGTTGATGAGCGCCACCATCCGGGCGCCTTCGAGGGCCAGTTTGCTGACGGAAATGCCGCTGCCTAACGGGATCGTGCCGGACAACAGCCAGGTGCCCGAAACACTGCGCGAGTAGAAGTCGATGATACCACCGCGCGCGATGGCAAACTGCGTGCCCACGCTGTTGATGGCCACGGTGGAAAAAACACCGGGAATGGTCTGCACGAGCGACCAGGCGCCACCACTGCCGCGCTCATGGACCAGCGCCCCCTCCGCTGATAGATACGGTGCGGCAAGGATCACCGCCGTGTTGCTGGCCGCCGCTATGGCCGCCGGCCGGCTTTGCGCGTTGGGCAGCAACACCCCGTCGGGAAAGGCCCGCGAAATCTGCCCGTGAACAAAACCCGTCAACCCCAGCGCAAGCAAAACCACTCCCCACAGTGATGTTGGAAACCTGCTGGGTTTTGCAAGCCGGGGGCTTTCCGGACGCCCGCGCACGGGCCGGGCAAGCGGCCTGGCAAGCGGCCGGGCAAGCGGCTGGGTAAGCGGCCGGGCAAATGGCCAGGGGGACATAATGGTGTTAGATAATGCAGTATGGTTCACGTGATTCGGGATAGGGAGGGTTGAGATCTAAGATGAAGGCACCGGCTCACGGCCTCTGATAGAGACAGGGCCCGCGCGGCGGCTAACAGAAATGCCACGAGGCTCAGGCATCCTGACCTTTGCCAGGATTTTGTCAGGCCCGGGAGAAAAAAGCGCAACCGATAGGCTCCGGGAAGGCTGCCCGATCCCGTTGACTGGGTCAGTGTAGGAACCAGGCAGGAAGAAGGCTCCGGCCAGCATGCCCGTGCCACGGGATGACAGCACCCACGCAGGCCTAAGAACCACAGCGCGTTCCAGATGGACGCACTTGCCGACAGCGCCAAGCACGCCAGGCCGCAAAAAAGTATGCATCCTAATAAGAGAATTTGAACCACGGATGAACGCGGATAGACACGGATGATCAAG